>NZ_CP128595.1:0-301666 GCF_030444335.1 Polaribacter huanghezhanensis
TCATGATGTGAAGTTTAGAATGTTAACTTCTTCGTTAAATCGTCTACGTATTTTCTGAATTGTTTATCAGTTTCCGTTAAGTTATCTACTGTTTTACAAGCGTGTAAAACAGTTGCGTGATCTCTATGACCAATTTGAGAGCCAATACTTGCCAACGATGACTTCGTCATCCTTTTAGCAAAAAACATGGCTAATTGACGCGCTTGTACAATATGACGTTTCCTCGTTTTAGATTGCAATGTTGCAACATCCATATCAAAGTATTTAGAAACTACTTTCTGAATGTAATCGATAGAAACTTCTTTCTTTGTGTTCTTAACAAATTTATCTACAATTTGTCTTGCCAATTCTAAGGTATATTCTCTTCTGTTAAAAGAAGCTTGTGCAATCATAGAAATAATTACGCCTTCTAATTCACGAACATTCGATTTGATATTTTTTGCAATATATTCTACAATATCTTCTGGCATTTCTACACCATCTCTATACAATTTATTTTGAAGGATAGAAATTCTAGTTTCATAATCTGGTGCTTGCAATTCTGCGGATAATCCCCATTTAAAACGAGATAACAAACGTTGTTCGATGTCTTGCATATCAACCGGAGCTTTATCTGAAGTTAAAATAACTTGCTTTCCGTTTTGATGTAAATGATTGAAAATATGGAAGAATACATCTTGTGTTCCTGTTTTACCAGATAAAAATTGAACATCATCAATTATTAAAACATCTATCATTTGATAAAAATGAATAAAATCATTTCTAGTATTTGATTTTACTGAGTCAATAAATTGTTGTGTAAATTTTTCTGATGAAATATATAAAACGGTTTTATCAGGATACTTATCTTTGATATCAACACCAATTGCATGTGCAATATGGGTTTTCCCTAAACCAACTCCACCATAAATTAACAATGGATTAAAAGAAGTTCCGCCTGGTTTGTTAGCAACTGCCATTCCTGCAGAACGTGCTAAACGGTTTGAATCTCCTTCAACAAAATTATTGAAATTGTAATTTGCATTTAATTGAGATTCTATTTTTACTTTTTGCAACCCTGGAATTACAAAAGGATTTCTTAATTCTCTGTCTTTAGTTTCTAAAGGAACCGTAACTCTTTGAGGTTTTAAAGGGTCTCTATTAGAACTTGGTATTTTTACGGTCTGCGGACTGTTACTACTATACGTATTTTCCATACGCACATCGTAAATTAATTTAGCATCTTTTCCTAACTCTCTAACTAGAGCAACTCGAAGTAATTTAATATAATGTTCTTCTAACCATTCATAAAAGAATTTACTAGGTACCTGAATCGTTAAAGCTTCGCCAGCTATTTTAATTGATTTGATAGGTTCAAACCAAGTTTTATATGCTTGCGGTTTTATATTGTCTTTAATAAAAGAAAGGCACTCGTTCCAAACTGAGTCAGCAGTTTTAGTCATTCTAAATTAGGCAGGTATTAATGTTTAATAAATTGTTTCTTATATGGGTAATTCTCCCTTTTTCTTAAGCTTTACAAAAGTGTGAATAAAATTCAGTATAAAAAAATGAATTTGCTATTGATTATTAACTTTTTTTTTCGTAAAATAAAGCCCACAAAAAAAATAGACATTTCTTGTTCACACAATCTACCTCAGTTAGAATACGCTACGGAGAAACAGACCAAATGGGTGTTGTTTATCACGGTAACTACGCACAGTTTTTTGAAATCGGCAGGATAGACTGGCTAAGGCATTTCGGCATTTCTTACAAAAATATGGAAGAAAATAATGTGATGCTTCCGGTGGTATCTTTACAATGTAATTTTAAAAAATCGGCTGAGTTCGACGATGAAATTACGGTAAAAACTACATTAAAAAAAATTCCGACTGTTAAGATTGAATTTGACTACGAAATTTTCAATCAAAAAAACGAGCTTTTAACAACCGGAACTACAATCTTGGCTTTTATCAATAAAAAAACTAAAAAACCAATGCGCTGTCCAGAGTATATTTTGGAGAAATTACGCTAATTCTTTAATTTCTACTTTATATAAATTGGTAAAAATTTCAAAAATGGTTGTTGCATCTTTTTTACGAACAGAAATTACATATTGACAATCTAATTCTAATTGCTGAGAAACGATGTTTAAATTTTTCTCTTTTACAATGCGCATTACTTTGTTCATCAAATCGTAACCAAAAGACAATTGGTATTCAATATTTATTGTCTTATCTAAAATAATTGATGCTTCTAATGCTAATTGTGCAGAATTTTTATACGCGTTTATCAATCCGCCAACTCCTAATTTTGTTCCGCCAAAATAGCGCACAGAAACGATTAATATATTGGTTACTTCAAAAGCTTGCATCTGACCATAAATTGGCATTCCAGCAGAATTATTAGGTTCCCCATCATCATTTGCTCTATAAGAAATTGTTTCTGTTCCTAATTGCCAAGCGTAGCAAAAATGACGTGCAGCATGATGTTTCTTTTTTAAACCGTCAATTGCTTCTTTTACATCATCTTCGTTTAAAACCGGAAAAGCATATCCAAAAAACTTACTGTTTCTGTCTTTAAACAGTGTTTCTTTAGATGGTTTTTCAATTGTTTTATAGCTGTCTTTTATCTCCATAATTATGCAAAGGAAACCAATAAGATACTAAAAACCGCTAATGCAATTCCGATCCAATTCTTTTTAATGAGTTTTTCTTTGAAAAACAACAATGCAAAAACGGTGGTAAGAATTACAATTCCTACGTTATTAATGGTAAATAACGTTGAACTTTCAATATCCGTTTTAAATGCTTTTAGCAAAAATTCCATCGAATAATAATTAGGAATTCCTAATACAATTCCACCTAAAATATTTTTCCAATGAAATTGAAATTTTCCATTGATTAGTTGAGTAATTACAACAAAAAATCCCAACACAAAAGCACAACCAAAAATAGTCGCTAAAAAGAAAGGCTCTTCTCCTTGAGCAACGGAGGTAGATTCTACATATTTTAATCCTGTATCTAAAATACCTGAGCCAACAAAAAGCAATAACGGAAATAATAAATTTTTAAACTTTACAGGATTTATATCGCTTTTTGCTGATGATAAATACACCGCAATTAACGCCATTAAAATTCCAATAATCTTCACAAAACCAACACCTTCATTGTAAACAATAATTCCAAAAATAATTGGAATTACTACAGACATTTTCCCTGCAACAGAAGCCACAGAAAGTCCGTTTTTTTGTGCTGTAACTCCCATCACATTAAAGATAGTTATAAATAAAAAACCTAGAAAAAATGCTCCTAAAAACCAAGATTGTTTGGGTATTTCTATGATAAAAACAGATGTTTCTGAAGTTAACAATCCGAAGGACAAAGCAATTGCGTAATTGACAACGATTGCTTGTTGTGTATTGATTTTAAAAACATCAAACAACTTAAAAATAACGAATATTAAACTTGAAATAAGAATACTTAAAACTAGATAAATCACACTTTAAATTCTTTTTTAATTACTAAATCTACAACATCTTTTTTACCAGGAATTAAATGCCACGTTTGTATTCCCAACTTTTCTGCAGCCAACGTATTTTCTAAAGTATCATCTATAAAAAAAGTTTCCTTAGCTTTTAAATTATTTTCTTGCAACACAAATTCATAAATGTCTGAATTTGGTTTTCTAAATCCGATTTCATGCGACAAATAAAACCGCTCAAAACAATTTTTAAATTCAGTGTACAATTCGTTTCCCCAATCATTTTGAACCCATTTAATATGTAATTCGTTGGTGTTACTTAATAGAAATAATCTGTATTTTTTGCTCTCTGATAATTCTTTCAAAAACTCCAATCGATGTTTTGGAAAATCTAATAAAATAGCATTCCAAGCAACTACTAAATCGTGTTTAGAAATTGCAAATTCGTTCTGAAAAAAACAGATAAAATCATTGGTGGAAATTTCTCCTTTTTCGTAATGATGCGCAAGTGTCATCATTTCGTCAGAAACTTTATGTACTCCAAGTTTAGCCAACTCAATAAAAGTAGCTTCTTTATCTAGGTTGATAAAAATATCACCAAAATCAAAGATGATGTTCTTAATCATTTCTGTATATTTTTAAAACATCTTTTTTGATGCTTCTTTCTTCAACTAACTTTCCAGAAATCACAGGAGCTTCCACTCCATTTTTAAACTCCTTTTCACCAATAAAAATTCTAGCTTCATCCCACAAATTGGCATCAATAAATGTCTGCAAAGTTTGCGTTCCGCCTTCTATAATTACAGACTGAATTTGATGTTTTTGTAAGACTTCGCAAATTTGTTGTGCTATATTTTCAGAAAAATCTATTTCTTCAAAAATCAGTTGAGATTTCTCGACTCCGCTCGAAATGACAACTCTTTCTTCTTGCTTCTTGTTTCTTGTTTCGGTTAAGAAAATTGTTTGCACACTTCCGTCAAAAACATTTGCGCTTATTGGAATCCTCAAACTTCTATCCAACACAATTCTAATCGGATTATTTCCGCTCCAACTTCTCACATTCAACTTCGGATTATCTGCAATTACCGTATTTGTTCCCACTAAAATTGCGTGTTCTTCACTCCGCCATTTATGTACTAATTGTTGCGAATATTGATTGGAAATCCACACAGGTTTTTTCTCATTTTTTATTTTTGGCGCAATAAATCCATTGTTGGTTTCTGCCCATTTTAAAATAATAAACGGACGCTTTTTATTCTGAACCGTAAAGAATCGCTTGTGATGTTCTTTACATTTATCTTCCAACACGCCAACTATTACATGAATCCCAACATTTCTTAAACGCTCAATTCCTTTTCCAGCAACCAAACTATTGGTATCAACACAGCCAATAACAACATTTTTAAATTGATGTTTTACAATTAAATCTGCACAAGGGGGCGTTTTTCCAATATGAGAGCACGGTTCTAACGTTACATACATAGTCGCTTCTTTTAAAACAGATATATCTTTTACCGAATTAACAGCATTTACTTCTGCATGATTTCCTCCGTAAACAGATGTAAATCCTTCTCCAATAATTTCATTATTCAACACAACAACTGCTCCAACAGACGGATTTGGATGTGTAAATCCGATTCCATTTTTTGCAATTTGCAAACAACGTTGCATGTATTTTTCGTGCTGTAAAATGTGCATTATTTTAATTAAAAATGATAACTTGCTCCCGCAAAAATAGTGTATTAAAGTGAAAACAAAACAACCTATACTTAGAGAGATTCAATCAAAAGACAATCAACAAATTAAAAAAGTAATTCAAGATGTTTTAATTGAATTTGGCGTTCCAAAAGTTGGCACGGCTTACGAAGACAAAGCCTTAGACGATATGTTTGAAACCTACAACAAACCCACTTCTGCTTATTATGTAATTGATTTGGACGGAAAAATTATTGGCGGCGCAGGAGTGGCGCAATTAGATAATTATAATGGCAATATTTGTGAATTTCAAAAAATGTATTTTTTACCAGAAGCTCGCGGTTTAGGCTTAGGAAGTAAAATGATCACTACTTGTTTACGAAAAGCTAAAGAATTTAGTTTTGAAAAATGTTATTTAGAAACCTTGCCTTATATGAAAGCTGCAACAGCTTTGTACAAAAAAAATGGATTTATATCTCTGGATAAACCCGTTGGAAACACAGGGCATTATTCGTGTAATATTTGGATGATCAAAGACTTATAAGAAAGATGAAAGAATAGAAAAACAAGATAAAAGGCTAATGGCTAAAACAACCAACATCAATTAATAGCGGAATTAAGTCAATGAAAATTAAAGAATTCAGAAATCACTTTAACAAAGAATTATCTGCTATTTTTCCTCAAACAGAAATTGATTCTTTTTTCTTTTTGTTGATTGAAAAAGAGCTTGGTTTACAACGAATTGATTTGGCTTTGAACACGCAAACCTCTATTTCGGATGAAAAATTTAAACATTTATTCAATGCTTTATCAAGATTAAAATTACAAGAACCGATTCAATATATTTTAGGTGAAACCGAATTTTATGGACTGCCTTTTATGGTGACAAAAAACACGTTGATTCCAAGACCAGAAACTGAAGAATTAGTAGATTGGGTTTTAGAAGAAGTAGCAAAACAACAAAGTGGCAAAGTGGCAAAGTCTTTATCTATTTTAGAAATCGGAACTGGAACTGGATGCATCCCTATTTCATTGGCTAAAAACTTACCAAACGTCACAATTACTGCCATTGATATTTCATCAGAAGCAATCAAAATTGCAATACAAAATGCTGATTTAAATAATGTTCAAATTGATTTTATTGAACAAGATATTTTAACAACCAAAGAATTGCCTCAACAATTCGATATTATTGTTTCAAATCCGCCGTACGTTCGTGAATTAGAAAAAGCAGAAATACAACCAAATGTTTTAGAAAACGAACCTCATTTAGCACTGTTTGTTGAAGATAACAATCCATTGCTTTTTTATAAAAAAATAGCTGAATTGGCTATAAATCATTTAATTAAAAAAGGAGTTTTGTTTTTTGAAATCAATCAGTATTTAGGAAAAGAAACTGTTGAAATGCTTACAGAAAAAGGTTTTATAACGGAATTAAAAAAAGATGTTTTCGGAAATAATAGAATGACAAAATCTACAAAAACAGACTTTAATAAAGGCTAAGAAGAATTTTTTAATTTTTTCGAAATCTTTCTATGCTTTTTTTGATAATTCCTAAAGGCAACTTTAAATACACTAAATTTAAAAGAAAGGCAAGTACTAAAGGGAAAAAGTCTAGTTTTTATTAAAAAACACGTATTTACACCTATTGATTTTAAACTAATTACCATATATCTTGCGAAGGCAATTATGATCCTTGAAAAGACCTTTCAGTAAAGTATAACCTTGACGGGTTTATTATTAAATTAGTGTCCTTTATTCTTGCACACAAGAATTGAGTTTTATTGTTAAAATAACAACTACTTTTAAAAGGAAAAACAAATTAAATATTATGAAAACAAACTATCAAACTTCACATAAAACACAACTTATTTCACATTTATTTTTTCAACGACATCCAGATAGTTAAGTTTATAACTTAATTAAAATTAAACGAACTCTTTTATTTTTTTATAAATCAACAACTTTTCAAAATAAAAACTAATTATGAAAACAAAACTACATTTCTTAAGTTATTTAAATCAGATTAAACTACCATTAACATTCATGTTAATTATGTTAGTACAGTCTGGTTTTTCACAAGGAATCACCATTTCTCCTTGGAAGATGAACAAAGGTGGTGGGGCTATTTCTTTCAGTTTAAATAATCATGGTAACCCTGCAGCTTATACTCAAGCAAATATACCTGGAGCATCAGACCCAAATTGGGTAGCAGCTCCTGTAAACACGAGCGGTGAAATAAATTATTCTGTAAACTCTATTTTAACAAAATGTTTACAACAACTTGATTTTACCTATTTTGAAACCTATATAAATATACCGACTAATTATAATGTAAGCAGTTTAAATGTAGCATTCACTGCCGCTGATGATGGTGCAAGAGCCTATATTTTTAATTCGGCGCATCCAAATGGGGCATTTATTGGTGAAATAAGTTTAAATGGAAGTCCTACTTCAGCAAATTATGCTTCGTTATCAGTGGCAGGTGAAATTAATAGACTTGTAATTGTTCAATTTGATGATTGCCCATCAGGCAATAATTTAACTGGCGCAAAAGTGAAGGTAAACGGTAATGTTGTTGCTATTAATACAGGTGGCTGTACTACGTCAAATTTCTTTTGGTCAGATGCACCAACAATTAGTTTAGCTAATCCAAAAACAGCTACTGGAACTATAAATAACATAGGATATACATATACTTCTAGTGTAAATATTGAATCAACTACATATTTATATAATCAGGCAATCTTTCCTAGTTCATATAACGTGCCTAATATAAATCCAACCATTAAAAACACAGTTAAAAGCTCAAATACGTTAACGTTTAATAGCCCTATGACAAATCCAGTTTTGGTATTTGCTTCTATAGGACAGGGTGGAGTTGCAGTGCCTATTAAATTTAATAATCCGGTACAAGTGTTATGGTCAACAGCAACCACAATCGATTCTCCAACTCAAATTACAGGTAGAGAGGGTTTTGCTATTGTAAGAATGAATGGGACTTTTAGTAGTATATCATTTGATTATTTAGCTGATGAAAACTGGGTTAATTTTGCATTTGGAGCTGACTTTTCAACAACTTCTCCTGATACTATTGCACCAACTTTAACTTTAAACGGCAGCGCTACACAATCTATTAATGCCTTTACTACTTATACAGATCCTGGTGCTACTATTACAGATAATTGTGATACAAATCCTGCTATATTAGTTTCAGGAACTGTTAATTCAAATATCCCTGGCACTTATAATTTAACATATACTGGAGTTGATACTTCTGGGAACACTTCTGCACCATTAACCAGAGTTGTTACAGTTGTCAATCCAGCACCTACTGCAATCTGTAAACCTATTACGGTTTATTTAGATGCAAGCGGAAAAGCTATTATCACACCACAACAAGTAGATAATGGTAGTAATTCTTCTGTAGGTATATCAAACATGTCATTAAGTAAGACAGCTTTTGACTGCACCAACATAGGTGCTAATACTGTGACATTAACTGTTACTAGTTCTTTAGGTGCTACGGCTACTTGTAATGCAATTGTAACTGTGGTAGATAATACTTCACCAACTATTACAGTCCCAGCTGATATCAGCGTCTTTGCCACAAGCGGTAATGGAGCGTTAGTGAATTATACAGCTCCTGTAGGCACAGACAATTGTTCTGTTACTACAACAATGACAACAGGATTAGCAAGTGGTGCTACTTTCCCATTAGGGACAACATTGGTAACCTATACTGCTACAGATGCTTCTGGAAATACAGCTTCAGCATCATTTAATGTAAAGGTAACAGGTGTTGCTCCACAGATTGTAAGTCCTGGAGATATTACAGTAAGTAATGATTTAGGTCAATGTAGCGCAAAAGTTAGCTATGCCGCTACAGAAACGGTAGGTATTCCTGCCTCTGTAATCACTTATGATATTGCATCAGGAAGTAGTTTTGCAGATGGAACCACAGCAGTAACAGCGACTGCAACCAATGCTTTAGGAAGTTCAAGTGTAACATTTAATGTAACAGTAAATGATACAGAAGCCCCAACGGTAGTCACACAAAATGTAACTATAGCATTAGACGCTAATGGAAAAGCGAATATTGGACCTAATAACACATATCAGACTGCTTATCAAAATACATTTTCAGCAGAATCAATAGGAGCTGCAGCATCTACTCTAGTAGATTGGAATGTGCTTTATGGCACCGTAGATGTTGGTCATTTTATTTCACCATCAGTACTAGCTATGGATTTAGCTGGAAATAATTCGGCGCAAATACGCACCAAAAGTCCTATTACTTTAACACCTGGACAATATAAATTTTCTATAGACAACAAACAAAATGGATCAAATAGATCATTTAATGTTGCTTTAGGGAATTTGGTAAATCAAAACTTTGCTACAACAGCTAATTTAAAAACAGATTCAGTAACATTTAATGTAACGTCAACTCAGAGTGTTTATTTAACATTAACACAATTGAACCCAGTTATAAATGGAGATGACCGTTCAGGTAGCTTTGTTCAGAACATAGTGATTTCTAAACTTCAATCCGATTATAGTATCAACAATAATTCAACCGATAATTGTGGTATAAAATCTATTTCGGTAAGTAAATCAAATTTTGATTGTTCAAATGTTGGCGACAATACAGTTACTTTAACGGTAACCGATCTTCACGGTAATGTGGCAACAAGTACAGCTATAGTTAAAGTAGTAGATAATATTGTTCCTACAGTTGTTACTCAAAATATAAATATTAATTTAGATGCCAATGGCTCAGCTACAGTAGCCGCTGCCCAAATTAATAATGGCAGTACTGATAATTGTACAATTAACTCGATGAGTTTAGACATCTCTTCTTTTACTTGTGCTAATTTAGGTCCAAATACGGTTTCTTTAACAGTTACTGATGCAAGTGGAAATACTGCTTCAAAAACAGCAATTGTAACTGTGGTAGATAATACTCCGCCAACAGTAATCACTCAACCATTATCGGTTAGTTTAGATGCTAGTGGAAATGCAAGTATTACTGCTGCTCAAATCAATAACAACTCTACGGATAATTGTACCATTAAAACGATGAGTATAGACATCTCTTCTTTTACTTGTGCTAATGTGGGACCAAACACGGTTACTTTAACAGTTACTGATGCAAGTGGAAATACTGCTTCGAAAACAGCAGTTGTAACTGTGGTAGATGCTATTAAACCTAATGTAATAACCAAAGATATTACAGTGCAATTAGATACAAATGGTGCTGCAAGTATTACTCCTAATCAAATCAATAACAATTCTACCGACAATTGTACTATTAAAGCGATGACTTTAGACATCTCTTCTTTTACTTGTGCTAATGTGGGACCAAATACGGTTTCTTTAACGGTGACTGATACAAGTGGAAATTCAGCTTCTGCAGTTGCAACAGTTAATGTTGTAGATTCTGTTGCTCCTGTTGTTTTAACAAATAACATAACCCTTGAGCTAGATGATACAGGTAATGCTTCTATTACAACTACTGATATTGACAATGGTTCTAATGATGCTTGTGGAATTGCTTCACTTGCATTAAATATGGTAGATTTTACTTGTGCCAATTTAGGTCCAAACACAGTTGTATTAACCGCAACTGATGTAAATGGAAACATTGCAAAAGCAAATGCTATTGTAACTGTTGTAGATGTAACCGCTCCTATAATCACAGCTTCTATTGATCCTTACAATCCTACTAACAATAATGATGATGATAATCATAGAAGTTATAATAGTAAGAAAAAAAGCAAAAAGAATCATGATAAAGATGATGACGATCATGATGGTGATAAATATATAATTCACTATTCGGCAGATGATGCTTGTGGTGTTGAAAGCCTACTTGGAGTCATAGAAATTCCTACTTTGATTAATCCTATTGTTAAGTTAAAAATAACAGATAAAGATGATGATAAGGACGATGATCATGATAAAGGTGATAAAGATGATGATGATAATAAGAACGATGTAAAAGAGGAAGTTAAAATAAACTTCAAGAAAAATGAAATCACCATTAAATCTCCAAACCCTCAGGCACTATATGCTTTTATTTTAGCTAACGGAGGAGTATCTGTTACCGATGGAGATATCATCAAATTTAAAGACACCGATGCTTCTAAAAAGGATGATAAAGGTGGGGATCATAAAAAATACACAAAGAACAAAAACAAGAAAGATAGAGACGATGATCATAAAGACAAAAGAACCTTTAAAATGAAAATTAAAAATGGTAAAATTGTCTCTCTTGATGCTTCTAGTATGGTATTAAATGTAACAGCTGTAGATGGTTCTGGTAATACATCAACTCTTCAAAAGACACTTTCTACAAATACTCAAGAAGTTGAAAATGATGAAAATGAAGACGAAGACGTTAATCTTACAATATCTTTGTATCCAAATCCTTCATCTGGCTATTTTAATGTACAATTAGATAACTTTAACTCTAAAGCTACAATTAATATCTATAGTTTCTATGGGAGATTGATTCAATCTAAAAAAGCAAATCCTAAAAACAGTAAAACTGTTGTAAAAATGGGAGGATCTAAATTGAGAAGTGGTCAGTACATTGTTAAAGTGTATTATGATAACAAAATCTACACTAAAGTAATGGTTATTAATAAATAGAAATACAAACCATTTCATACAAACAGGTTAAGGATTTCCTTAACCTGTTTGTATGAAAAACAAGTAAAAGTCTTGAATTTTTTCCCTATCTTGCTAAACTTAAATCTAAGTGTATCCCCACACACTTAATAATTAACAAATTTTGTTATTAAGATCAAATTTTTTCCTCATTTTATTACACTTATCTGCTTTTAGGCAACCCTAAATTGGATCATTTTACATATTAATACACATAACAATAAAAATTACTAACTAAAACTTAATTACAATGAAATTAAAATTACTAAGAAATTACTTGGCTTTATCGCTGATGTTTTTTATTTTTTCAAACTCAATTTCTGCTCAGTCTCAAGAGCCAATTGATATGATAATAATTAACAATGCTCCTAACTTAACCTGGATTCAGCGAACAACAGCAACTGTTAATGTATTTAAAGGTGTTAAATTTAACTATAGCTTAGTTGAAAACAACCAAAAACTTAACAATTGGGTAAACAGCTATCCGCAAGAATTTGTGGCATATAAAAATGCTATGGATGAATTCTTTAGAACTAAAAAAGTCGAAAATTTTACACCTACCGACCAAGATTTTTACTACGATTTAAAGGCACAGTATAACATGCTTAAAACACTTAAACCTTGGTAATACCAATTACTAAACTAAAACTTTATTATGAAAACAAAATTACTTAAAAAATATATTGGACTACTATTGTTCCTATTTATCGGTTTTTCGGCAAACGCCCATGTTACAGAAATCCGTGTAAACCAAAATCAAGATGGTACCTTAACTTGGTATTTACAAACCTACCATCGCGCAAATGAATGTGGACATTCAAATGCAGGATTGACCATTAATGGTGTTCGATACAACATTTCTTCCGAACATGCAGGGAGTACTGTTGGACTGAGTTCAACAGTTTTTGCAACAAGTAGCTATCTCTCTTATGGAAGATACAGTTACGCAATTGTAAACACTCCATATATTCCAGGAAATTTAAACGTAGCGCCTTACTCAAACAATGCTTGTTGGGCGTTCTTAGTGGGGGGTAACGGTAGTTTTACACCACCACCACCACCTGTTTGTACAATTTCACCAATAAACACATGGTCAAATACAGTAGGTGTTGCTAATAACAACGGTACAGATTGTAATCCAACAGATGATACATTACCTGTTACCATTAACGTAAACCATCAATCTTGTGGTTCTATTACAAATGCAGGTACATTTTCTGTATATTTAGCTGCATCTAACACCTTATTAGGGAATTTTGCTTATGCTACTGGTATTTCTACAAATGCTACAATAAATTTACCTTATGGCTTTGATACCAACACAGCAATTAAAGTGGTTGATGATAGCTTTGGTGCTTCACCTGTAACACATACATTATCTGGTTTATCAGGTATATTTAATGGTACACCAAGCACTTCTATTCCTACAGCACTTGTAAACAATTTCAGTGTTAATTTAAATGTTTCTGGTAATGTAACAATTACTGCAGCAGATGTTGATGCAGGCTCAAGTGATGCTTGTGGTCCTGTTACACTTTCTATTGATAAAACAAGTTTTACATGTGCTAATGTTGGTCTTAACACAGTTACTTTAACAGTTACAAGTCCTTCAGGTAATCAATCTACAGCTACAGCAACTGTTACAGTAGTTGACAATATTGCTCCAGTAATTGTAGCTCCGGCAGACTTCAGTGTCTTTGCCACAAGCGGTAATGGAGCGTTAGTGAATTATACAGCTCCTGTAGCTACAGACAACTGCTCTGTTGTTACACCTACAATGACAGCAGGTTTAGCAAGTGGTGCTACTTTCCCATTAGGGACAACATTGGTAACCTATACTGCTACAGATGCTTCTGGAAATACAGCTTCAGCATCATTTAATGTAAAGGTAACAGGTGTTGCTCCACAGATTGTAAGTCCTGGAGATATTACAGTAAGTAATGATTTAGGTCAATGTAGCGCAAAAGTTAGCTATGCCGCTACAGAAACGGTAGGTATTCCTGCCTCTGTAATCACTTATGATATTGCATCAGGAAGTAGTTTTGCAGATGGAACCACAGCAGTAACAGCGACTGCAACCAATGCTTTAGGAAGTTCAAGTGTAACATTTAATGTAACAGTAAATGATACAGAAGCCCCAACGGTAGTCACACAAAATGTAACTATAGCATTAGACGCTAATGGAAAAGCTAATATTGGACCTAATAACACATATCAGACTGCTTATCAAAATACATTTTCAGCAGAATCAATAGGAGCTGCAGCATCTACTCTAGTAGATTGGAATGTGCTTTATGGCACCGTAGATGTTAGTCATTTTATTTCACCATCACTACTAGCTATGGATTTAGCTGGAAATAATTCGGCGCAAATACGCACCAAAAGTCCTATTACTTTAACACCTGGACAATATAAATTTTCTATAGACAACAAACAAAATGGATCAAATAGATCATTTAATGTTGCTTTAGGGAATTTGGTAAATCAAAACTTTGCTACAACAGCTAATTTAAAAACAGATTCAGTAACATTTAATGTAACGTCAACTCAGAGTGTTTATTTAACATTAACACAATTGAACCCAGTTATAAATGGAGATGACCGTTCAGGTAGCTTTGTTCAGAACATAGTGATTTCTAAACTTCAATCCGATTATAGTATCAACAATAATTCAACCGATAATTGTGGTATAAAATCTATTTCGGTAAGTAAATCAAATTTTGATTGTTCAAATGTTGGCGACAATACAGTTACTTTAACGGTAACCGATCTTCACGGTAATGTGGCAACAAGTACAGCTATAGTTAAAGTAGTAGATAATATTGTTCCTACAGTTGTTACTCAAAATATAAATATTAATTTAGATGCCAATGGCTCAGCTACAGTAGCCGCTGCCCAAATTAATAATGGCAGTACTGATAATTGTACAATTAACTCGATGAGTTTAGACATCTCTTCTTTTACTTGTGCTAATTTAGGTCCAAATACGGTTTCTTTAACAGTTACTGATGCAAGTGGAAATACTGCTTCAAAAACAGCAATTGTAACTGTGGTAGATAATACTCCGCCAACAGTAATCACTCAACCATTATCGGTTAGTTTAGATGCTAGTGGAAATGCAAGTATTACTGCTGCTCAAATCAATAACAACTCTACGGATAATTGTACCATTAAAACGATGAGTATAGACATCTCTTCTTTTACTTGTGCTAATGTGGGACCAAACACGGTTACTTTAACAGTTACTGATGCAAGTGGAAATACTGCTTCGAAAACAGCAGTTGTAACTGTGGTAGATGCTATTAAACCTAATGTAATAACCAAAGATATTACAGTGCAATTAGATACAAATGGTGCTGCAAGTATTACTCCTAATCAAATCAATAACAATTCTACCGACAATTGTACTATTAAAGCGATGACTTTAGACATCTCTTCTTTTACTTGTGCTAATGTGGGACCAAATACGGTTTCTTTAACGGTGACTGATACAAGTGGAAATTCAGCTTCTGCAGTTGCAACAGTTAATGTTGTAGATTCTGTTGCTCCTGTTGTTTTAACAAATAACATAACCCTTGAGCTAGATGATACAGGTAATGCTTCTATTACAACTACTGATATTGACAATGGTTCTAATGATGCTTGTGGAATTGCTTCACTTGCATTAAATATGGTAGATTTTACTTGTGCCAATTTAGGTCCAAACACAGTTGTATTAACCGCAACTGATGTAAATGGAAACATTGCAAAAGCAAATGCTATTGTAACTGTTGTAGATGTAACCGCTCCTATAATCACAGCTTCTATTGATCCTTACAATCCTACTAACAATAATGATGATGATAATCATAGAAGTTATAATAGTAAGAAAAAAAGCAAAAAGAATCATGATAAAGATGATGATGACGATCATGATGGTGATAAATATATAATTCACTATTCGGCAGATGATGCTTGTGGTGTTGAAAGCCTACTTGGAGTCATAGAAATTCCTACTTTGATTAATCCTATTGTTAAGTTAAAAATAACAGATAAAGATGATGATAAGGACGATGATCATGATAAAGGTGATAAAGATGATGATGATAATAAGAACGATGTAAAAGAGGAAGTTAAAATAAACTTCAAGAAAAATGAAATCACCATTAAATCTCCAAACCCTCAGGCACTATATGCTTTTATTTTAGCTAACGGAGGAGTATCTGTTACCGATGGAGATATCATCAAATTTAAAGACACCGATGCTTCTAAAAAGGATGATAAAGGTGAGGATCATAAAAAATACACAAAGAACAAAAACAAGAAAGATAGAGACGATGATCATAAAGACAAAAGAACCTTTAAAATGAAAATTAAAAATGGTAAAATTGTCTCTCTTGATGCTTCTAGTATGGTATTAAATGTAACAGCTGTAGATGGTTCTGGTAATACATCAACTCTTCAAAAGACACTTTCTACAAATACTCAAGAAGTTGAAAATGATGAAAATGAAGACGAAGACGTTAATCTTACAATATCTTTGTATCCAAATCCTTCATCTGGCTATTTTAATGTACAATTAGATAACTTTAACTCTAAAGCTACAATTAATATCTATAGTTTCTATGGGAGATTGATTCAATCTAAAAAAGCAAATCCTAAAAACAGTAAAACTGTTGTAAAAATGGGAGGATCTAAATTGAGAAGTGGTCAGTACATTGTTAAAGTGTATTATGATAACAAAATCTACACTAAAGTAATGGTTATTAATAAATAGAAATTTAATTATATAAAAAGAGAGCCCCTAATTTAGGGGCTTTTTTATGAATAAAAATCAAGATGTAAATCGATTTAAATTCTTTCAAAAAAAAATATACCTTTCCATTCAATAAACTAAAACTACAGTCATGGAAAATTCTAAAAGTAGAAGAGACTTTATCAAAAAAAGTATTGCAGCCGGAATTGTAATTCCTCTTTTTGGCTCAAGCTTACTTGCTTGTGAAGCTGAAAAATCCAAAAAACTACGAATCTTAATTTTAGGAGGAACCAGTTTCTTAGGTCCTCATCAAATTGCATATGCATTAAAGCGCGGACATTCGGTTTCTACTTTTACTCGTGGAAAAACAAAAGCTACTGTACACAAAGAATTATTTGATCAAGTAAAGCAATTAATTGGAGATAGAAATAACAACTTAACTGCTTTAGAAAAAGGAGAATGGGATTTGGTAATTGACAATTCTGGCCAAAAAGTAAAATGGACCAAAGACACCGCCGAATTATTAAAAGGCAGCGCAAAAATCTATATGTACACTTCTTCTACAGGAGTTTATTATCCATATTTAGGTGATCATATTACGGAAGAAAATACTACACTTGCCAAAGAACCAGAAACTGTAGAGCATGAAGATGAAAAATTAGAATATTGGTATGGCGTTATGAAAACCAATTCGGAAAATGCCGCGATAAAAGCTTTTGGAGCAGACAGAACAATTATCGCTAGGCCAACATATATGTTTGGCCCTGGAGATAAAACAAATCGGTTTATTCATTGGCCAGTTCGTTTGGCAAAAGGTGGTGAAGTTTTAGTTCCTGGAAAAGCAGATGATTTAGTACAATATGCAGATGTACGTGATGTTGCTGAATTTATGATTCGTTTGGCTGAAGAAAAAATTACTGGAAAGTTTAATATTGCTGGACCCACAGAGCAACAAACTATGAATGCCTTTGTAAATGAAGCAAAAGGAGCTTTTGAGGTAAACACAACTATTGTTCCTGTTGATGATTATGATTTCTTACATCAAAATGGCGTGGATTATTTAGTGCCATGGATTCCTCCAATTGGAAAAAATTATGGATCTTCTAAAGCATCAAATACAAAAGCAATTGCTGCTGGATTAACATTTAGAGATTTAAAAACGTCTGTGAAGGAAATGCATGATTGGTGGTATTCTAATGCAATCACTCAAGAACAACGAGATGCTTTTGAAAAAAATTCAAAAGGAATTTTAATGAATGAGCAAGAAATCATTAAAAAATGGAAAGCCTTAAAAGGTTAATTTATTTTTTTAATCTTGCTTTCAGCTATATCTTTACCAATAGATTTTCCCAAAGAGGAGAATGAAAAAGTAAGTACTATAATTGCGCTCATAAACAACCAATTTGATTTATATACGTGTATTGAATCAAAAATTTCACTTTTACTTAAAGATTGAAATATAGCGAACGGAAAGTAGAAGTATTCCCTTAAACCTTCACTAAAGTTTTCAAACCAAAAAACGATATAAAGTAAAGAAAAAATATTCCAAATAAGAAAGGCAATAAAATTTTTAAAAAAGTTAGATGAAGCTTCAATATACTTATCGCAAATAGATCGTAAGTAGTTAGAACTGTTTCCTTCAATGCTCATTTCTTCTTTAATTTTATTCTTATAACCAATCATATTGCTAAAATTATCAACCATAAAATAGCATAAAACTACAGGTATAAGCATCATCACAATTGAAGCTAAAAGAATGCAAATTAAAAGAATTGTATATTTAACATAATCAAATGCTGTTTGTAAATTGCTGTTTTCAAAAGTTTGAAAAAATAAATATATGTTAAAAATAAAAACACTTTTTTTCATTTTACTGAGATGAGCAAAAAAAAATGGTTTGACTTATGGCTCTTTCAAATATAGTTAAAAAAATGTTAAAATTGAGAGATCTTTTTTAAATTTATTACTATACGTTTCTTTTATAACTCCAAATAATTTCCTGAAATTTAGAAGTAGAATTTCCTTATTTTTGCTCCATGGTAAAAGAGGTACAATTACGTATTCAGTTAAAAGAAGAAAAGATTACAGATATTCTGCTTAAAAAAGCAGCGCACCATTTAAACATCAAACCTTCTACTATTTCTGGCGTAAAAATTTTACGGAAATCTATTGATGCTCGTAAACCACAAATTTACTTTAATTATAAAGTTGCTATTTACATCAACGAGCCTTTACCTGAAACTTCTGAATATCAGTTTGAATACAAAGATGTTTCTACCGCAAAAGAAGTTCACATTATTGGTTTTGGCCCAGCAGGAATGTACGCTGCGTTGCGTTGTATAGAACTAGGTTTTAAACCTATTGTGTTAGAACGCGGAAAAAATGTGCAAGACAGACGTAGAGATTTAAAAGCAATTAATCAAGATCATTTTGTAAATGAAGATTCTAATTATTGTTTTGGTGAAGGCGGCGCTGGAACCTATTCTGACGGAAAATTATACACCAGAAGTTTAAAACGTGGCGATGTTCGTAGAATTTTCGAAAACTTGGTTTTTCATGGAGCAACCGAACAAATTTTAGCAGATGCGCATCCGCATATTGGTACTAATAAATTACCCAAAATTATTGAGGCTATTCGGGAGACTATTTTGTCTCACGGAGGAGAAATCCATTTTGAAGCTAGAGTCACAGATTTTATCATCAAGAACAATAAAATTAAAGCAATTCAATTGCTAAATGGAGCAGAAATGACTGTGAATTCAGTGATTTTAGCAACAGGACATTCGGCAAGAGATATTTACGAATTGTTACATAAAAAAGACATTGCAATCAAAGCAAAATCGTTTGCAATGGGCGTTCGTGTAGAGCATCCGCAACATATTATTGATGCTATTCAATATCATTGTGACGGAAAACGCGACGAATTATTACCTGCTGCAGCATATAGTTTAGTTCAGCAAGTAAACGAACGCGGTGTGTATTCTTTCTGTATGTGTCCTGGCGGATTTATCGTTCCGGCAGCAACCGCAAATGGCGAAGTTGTCGTCAACGGAATGTCGCCAAGCAGACGAAACAATTTATATGCAAATTCTGGAATTGTTGTTGAGTTAAACATCGACAAAGATTTTGCGAAATACGAAAAATTTGGCCCTTTAAAAGGATTGGAATTTCAAAAAGATTTAGAGCGATTAGCGTTTACCTCTGGCGGAAGAAGTCAAACTGCACCAGCACAACGATTGACAGATTTTGTAGAAGGAAATTTATCTGCAGATTTAAATTCAACTTCGTATCAACCAGGCTTAAAATCTGCTCCATTACACTCTTTATTGCCAAAAATAATTGGTAGTAGATTGCGAAAAGGCTTTGAAGCATTCGGACAAAAAATGCACGGATATTATACCTCTGAAGCAAATATTGTTGGTGTAGAATCTAGAACTTCATCTCCCGTAAACATTCCAAGAAAAGACAATTTAGAACATCCAGAAATAGAAGGATTATTTCCTTGCGGAGAAGGCGGTGGTTATGCTGGCGGAATCGTTTCTGCCGCAATGGACGGAGAACGATGTGCGGAAGCTGCAGTTGCCAATTTATAGGCTATTAATTTTACGTTAAAACTATATTTTTATTTCGCATAAAAATGAATAATAGTGTATCTTCGCTACTGCTAAAAAAGAACCTTAAACAGGCAAATGACTAAAAGAAAGAAAGTTCGAAAAAAATCGAAAACCAAATTATTACATCAGTATTATTCGTATACTGGCTTTTATGGATTTGTTGGCAAAAGCTTACGTAAAGCAATTATTCCTATTGCTTTAGTAGTTGTTGGCTTGATTTTGTTTAACAAATACATATACAACATCAACGATGGTTTGCAACACATGACCGAAACATTTTCTACATTTGGGGTGTTATCGGTTTTCTTTATTTCTGAATCTTTTTTAGGGTTAATTCCACCTGAAATTTTTATTGCTTGGTCTAAAAAAACAGCTGATCCAATTATCACTTTAGCTATTTTAGCAACTTTATCGTATAGCGGAGGAATCATTTCCTTTTTTATTGGAAAAGCTGCATTAAAAATCGAAAAAGTGAAAAATTTCTTAGAAATAAAAATGGCAAAACAATTGAGAAATACCAGTAAATGGGGCGGATTCTTAATTGTTGTTGGCGCTTTATTACCTATTCCGTTTTCTATAACTTGTATGGCCGGCGGATTGATAAAATATCCATTAAAAGGCGTTGTATTATTTGGATTGTTCCGTTTTGCTCGTTTTGCGGTGTATGCATTGGCAATCTTTCATTTGGTTGATTAGCTAATTTTATAAGTTAGTCTTCTTATATAATTATTTTAACAAAAGCAACTTACTTAACACGAATAACTTATTTTTGTTCTATGGGATTAACAAACAACGATATTTTTAAGAAATTACGTGTAGCACACAAGTTGCGAGACACTGATATTATTGACATTTGTAAATTGGTAGATTTTAAAGTTTCTAAAGGCGAATTGGGTGCTTTTTTTAGAAATGAAGAACATCCAAAATACATGGAATGTGGCGATCAAATATTACGAAATTTTTTAAACGGATTAATTATTCATTTACGTGGACCAATGCCTGCAAAAGGAGAAAAACCTCAACTAAAAAACAAACCTAATGACAGTAAAAAAGCCTTTTAAAAAGTAGTTTTTTTGTATTGACATTCACTTTTCTAGTTTCTTGTAACCAAGAACCTAAAGTGCCAGCAGATTCTTTTACTGTTAGTGGAACCATAAAAGGTTTAGACACAAAATACATGTCTAGAAGTGTGCGTGATAGTACTGGAAAAAGAATTACAGATTCTATTGCCCAATTAGACGAAAAAATTGTGCGTTTAAAAACAGATTTTGTACAAAACAACCCAACATCAGAAGCCGCTGTTTGGTATGTATCTGATATGATGATTAGAAGTCAAATTTCTAACGAAGATGCCGTTGCTGCATTTAATAAATTTGATAAAAGCTTAAAAGATTTCAGCTATTACAAAGAAATTGCTTCTAGAGTAAAAGGAATAGAAGCTACATTGATTGGGAAAACTGTTCCTGACTTTACAAGCAACAACACATTGGATGGTTCATATTTCACATTCAATTCATTACGTGTAAATATGTGTTAATTGATTTCTGGGGAATTTGGTGTGGACCTTGTGTTGCAGAAATGCCTAAAGTAAAAGAATACAGTAAAAAATATGCTGATAAATTAACCGTTTTAGGAATTAACAGCGGAGATACCAAAGAAAGAATTAAAGATTTTATTCAAAAAAATAATTATACTTGGCAACAAGTGATGTCCGGAAAAGATAGCGATGACTTGGTATTAAAATTTAATGTTGTTGGTTTCCCAACTAAGTTTATTATAGATCCTGAAGGAAAAATATTACATCGTTATATAGAAAGTGGAGAAAAAGCTTTTATTGATCTAGACAACTTACTCAAATAAGAGTCTACCTTTTTACAAAATAAAAAAGCTATCAATTCAAATTGACAGCTTTTTTTTATCTTCTTTTGATTAAAAAATAATACCTTAGTAAAAACCAATTACCCCATTTTTATGTCAGATTTTTCCAAAACAAGAATAGAATTAGTCTTTAATCTTTCGATTTTAACAACAGTAATTACAATTATTTGGTTTTTTGTTGCAAGAACAATTGGACTGCCTGAATTAAGCAATTACCTCGGTCTTACAACAATCCTTTTTATTGCCTCAGCTATCATATCTAAATATGGCAACCTAACAGCTGCTAGAGTAATTTACATGCTTGCCTTAAACTTAAGCGTGTCTTTAACAGCCTCTTTTATAGGAAAAGGAGGTAGTGTAGAATTTGTACTAATGTTTGCCATTGGGTTACCATTTATCTTTTTTTCCTTTAGAAGAGAAAAATTTTATGTAGCTCTCTTTACCATACTACCAGTAATACTTTGGATACTTTTACACGTTACCGACTTCAAACTATTTACAGACAAACAAATGGATCCTGAAATGGCAATAAATATTGTGTATCCATTTTCAGTAATTAGCACCATCGTTTTAGTAACCTTTCAACTGATTTATTTTTCTTTATTAAATGCTCGTTATTATTCTAAAATCCACAATAAAAGAGAAGAAGCTATTGAAGCATCTAATGCTAAATCTCAGTTTTTAAGTACGATGAGTCATGAAATTAGAACTCCTTTAAATGCTATTATTGGATTGTCTTATATATTAGGTGACACAAATCCACGTCCAGATCAAGAACAAAATATTGAAGCCCTTAACTACTCTGGTAAAATTTTACTAAATCTATTAAACAATGTATTAGATTATAGCAAAATGGAATCAACAACGATAGAACTAGACCTTATACCTACAAACATATCTGAAGCAATAAAACAAATCAAAAAAATACATGAAGCTAGCTGTTTAAGAAAAGGAATTACCTTAGATCTAGAAGTTGATGAAAACCTACCAATAGTTTGGTTAGACATAGTACGCTTTAATCAAGTAATTAACAATCTTGTTTCGAACGCAATTAAATTTACAGAAAAAGGCGGAGTCAAATTAATGATAAAAAAACAATCAGAATCTGACGATAAAATTGTGTTACATACAGAAGTAAAAGATACCGGTATTGGATTGACAGAAGAACAACAAGAAAAAATATGGGATGCTTTTACACAAGCATCAAGCAGCACGAATCGTTTGTATGGTGGAACTGGACTAGGACTTTCTATTGTGAAAAGTATCATAACAGCAATGGATTCTAACGTAACAATTAAAAGTACTCCAGGCAAAGGAAGTCGTTTTTATTTTGATATAGAATTAAAAGTATCATCTAAAAACGAACTTGAAAAACAAACTCAAAAAAAGGAACACGACTTTAAAGGTAAAAAAATTCTATTAGTAGAAGACAACCTTATAAATGTAATGGTTGGTAAACAAATCTTAGAAAAAGAAGAATTAGAGGTAGATGTAGCAAACGATGGAGAAATAGCTGTAAGCATGGTAAAAGAAAATAAATACGATGCTATTTTAATGGACATTCAAATGCCGATAATGGATGGCTATACTGCTTCTAAAGAAATAAGGAAATTTAACACTACAGTTCCTATTTTAGCCCTTTCTGCTTCTGTTTTTGCTGAAGTAAAAAGTAAAATCGAAGATAGCGGGATGGATGGATTTGTGTATAAACCTTTTAAACCTGAAGATCTTTTAAATAAAATTGAAGAAATGATTTATAAATAAACCATTCTAATCTTTAAAATTTATAAAAATAGACTCGCTATTAAAATATACTTTGATCGCTTATTTTTTTATTCCCATCGGAGAATAAATTCGTACTGCATTTTTTAAAACCTCTTCTTTATTTAAGGTCATTTTTTTAAGTTGCTGTGTAGCAAATAATTTCATTTCTGATGTGTAGTACTTACTTTCAGGTTTTTCTGATGAACCGTACGTATTTACACTTTCTATCTCTACTCCATTTTTTCCAAACCGAACTAATTCTATATACGATTCTCCCGCAAAAGCTTTGTACGTTACGTCTTTCATTTCTTTGCTATAAATTGCCGCCAACACATCTGGCATTCCTGCCATTGGTAAATTTACATCTCCACGAATTAAACGTTGTACTTTTTTTAATGGAACTTTTAAAGTTCCGTATTTTTCTAACAATTCCTTTTTTGCTTCCCTAATTCCAGCTACACAATCTTCTTCTGTGATGGTTCCATAACGAATATTTCTTCCTGCTTCTGTTCTAATTCTATCAATTTCTAACCAAGTGATGATAAACAATGGCGCCGTTGTATTTTCTAAATCAGATTTTCGATTCCAGTTGGTTAATTGTGCAATTGCATCAGCAATATCTGGATATTTAGAAGTATCTAAATGCATTAAATCTTCTAAATTGATTGCTTTTGGAGTCGTCATTTTTGACGGATATTGATTGTCGTATTTTATCCGTTTAAAATCGGTGTACGACAACGAATCGTATTGAGAAATCAATTCTAAAAATCGAGAACTTCTATTATTTTCTAATCCTTTAGATTGGTACCCCATTAATTTATTTAAACTCGTTTCTTTAAAATTTGATACTGAATCTGTTGCAGAATACGGAGTGTTATTGGTGTTAAAGACCCAACCATCTTTAGGATTTAACACTTGTGGCAAACTATCTACTGGAACTGTTTCTGTTCCCCACAAGGTTTCTGAAGTATTTCCTGGTAAAATTCCGCTCCAATCGTATTTTGGATTTCGATTTGGAAAACCGCCATTGCTTAAAAAATAAATATTGTCTTCTTTATCTGCGTACACAAAATTCAATGTAGAAATTCCGCGCATTGCAATGGCCTTTTTAAACTCGTTAAAGTTTTTAGCTTTGTTCATTTCGTACCACTGCTCTGCCATTTTTATAGAACGACCAACTACAAAACTCCATGCAAAAACACCTTGTTCTGTTTTAAAAGTGGGTCCGTATTTACTTTCGTAAATCGTTTTGCTAATCGGAAATTTTATAGGTCCAGCTAATTTAAACCAAGACGTATATTTCTTTTCTTTCAGCTCTAACCATTTTCCATCGAATTTGTATTGATTGTTGTTTTCTGGATTCATTTCTAATTGATACACATCCGAAAAATCTGCATGATTTACCGTATGCGCCCAGGCTAAATCTTCATTTGCTCCATGAAAAATGCAAATTCCACCCGCAAAAGTTCCACCTAAAATATTCATTCCTTCTTCGCTAACTAAATGCGCTTCGTACCAAGAATACCAACCTTCTAATGGTTGATGCGAATTGATTGCCAAATACGTTTTGTTGTCTTTTGTTTTTCGTTTAGAAATGGCAATTCCATTGGAGCCTTTTGGCACATCAGAATTTAAGTCTTTTAAAATGGTTCCGTTCATTATTTTCGCCAAATCTTGTCCGGCATGCGACACTTCTAAATTCCCTAATAAATAACCAACAATTACATCTTGCCCAGTTATTGGAAACAAATCATCTAATTGCACTTCCTCTGGATGTAATTTTGCGTAGGCATTTACGCCAGCAACAAAACTTTCTAAATAGGTTTTAAATTTTCCGGTTACATCTCGTTCGTAATTGGCTTTTGCAATTTCTTGCAATCCCATAAATTTGATTCCGAAATCTGCAACCAAACCTTCTTTTCCTTTTATTTCACCTAACATTCCTTTACAAGCCGCCATCAATTCTTGCAACGTAATAAATTGATCTTCGCATTGCGCCCAAGCCAAACCATAGGCAACTTCTGCATCTGTTTTTGCAAAAATATGCGGAACACCATATATATCTCTAGCAATTTTAATTGCAGAGATTTCTACAGGTTCTGGTTTTTTAGCACAACTTGCCAACAGCAAGACAACAAAAAGAAATACAATTCTCATAAAAAAGGTTTTTGTAAAGATAAGGAGTTTGAAAAATAGTCCAATTTGTTTCTAAACTCAATTTAGGGTAACTTCGCTAAACTTATGATATAAAACATCATAGAGTAACAACTAATGTACGATAAGCTAATTAATCATATCCGACAAAATGTTCCTGGCACCAGCATTGAGAAGCAAATTATTGGACAATATTTTACGCCAAAGCTTTTTGAGAAAAAAGAACATTTCTTAAAGCAAGGCTACATTTGCAAATTTGCCGGTTTTGTCATAGAAGGCTGCTATAGAAATTACATGCTTTCTACCGAAGGTAAAGAAGTGAATACCGGGTTTGGTTTTGAAAATTGGTGGCTTGGTGATGTTAGTAGCTTTGTAAACCAAACACCTTCGCTGATTAATACACAATTTCTAGAAAACACTACGTTGCTAACAATTACAGCGAAGAACCATTTAGATTTATTAAACAAATCTAAGTGCTTTAGAGAATACACGGCTAAGTTACGTTCAAAAGCAACGATGGCTTCAGTATTAAAACTTTCCGGATTATCTGAATCTGCTAGAACCCGTTATAAAGTATTGCTTGAAAAATATCCGAAAATTCAACAAAGGGTCTCACAAAAACAAATTGCTTCATTTCTCCAAATCACCCCAGAGGCACTCAGCCGTTTAAGAAAGTTCGAAATTTTATAAAAGTCTTGATCTAGGTCAACGATTTTATGTTTTAAATAAATGTTCTTTGATATTCATTTAAAACGGTACTATCATGGAAACAGTAACAAAAAAACAAGTAGACCCTTCCAAAATAATGCAAGTTGGTATGGGATTTTTTGCGTCTAAAACAATGCTAACCGCAGTAAACATGGGATTGTTCACGCATTTGGCAAAAGCAAATTTAACTGGGCAATCCATCAAAGAAAAATTAGGTCTACACAATCGCGGTCTTTATGATTTCTTAGATACATTGGTTGCTTTAGGCTTTTTGAAAAGAACAGGAATAAAGGAAACTGCTGTCTATAGTAATGCCGAGGATGCGGATCTATTTCTCGATAAAAATAAACCAAGCTACATTGGTGGAATGCTTGAAATGGCAAATAATCGTTTATATCCTTTTTGGAATAACCTGGAAGAAGGTCTAAAAACAGGGAAACCTCAAAATGAAACCAAATCAGGTGACGCTCCCATTTTTGAAGCGCTCTATGCAGATCAGTCAAAATTGAGAGAATTTTTAAAAGCCATGGGGGGTATCCAAATGGGCAATTTCATGATGTTTTCCAAAGTGTTTGATTTTACCAAATACCATACCCTTTGTGATGCAGGAGGTGCAGGCGGATATCTTGCCACACAAGTAGCCCTGAATAATCCACATATGCGCTGTATTACTTTTGACCTGCCCGCGGTAGAACCTGTTGCCAGAGAACATATTAATGCAATGGGATTAAGTGATCGGGTAGCTGCACAATCAGGTGATTTTTTAACCGAAGACCTTCCTAAAGCTGATGTTATTACCATGGGAAATGTGCTGCATGATTGGGGAACAAAAGAAAAGAAAATACTCATCAAAAAAGCATATGATGCATTATCACAAGGCGGAGCATTGGTTGTTATTGAAAACATTATTGATGACAATAGAAGTGAAAATGCTTTTGGTCTAATGATGTCATTAAATATGAATATAGAAACCCCCGAAGGGTTCGACTTTTCTGCAGCAGATTTTAATGATTGGGCAAAGGAATGTGGTTTTACACAAACATCCGTAATACCATTGACTGGGCCATCAAGTGCAGTAATAGCTATAAAGTAAAAAAAATGCCAATACGCCTAACGTTAAGAGAGCTACTAAAACAGAATTAATTTATTATAGAAGCAAAAAACGTAAAAAAAATATAATATATCTAAAGAGAATTTGGAGATTTTATGGTTGAAAGATTTCAAAATAAAAAATTACGCAATTTTTACAATTGCGTGATAATTAAAACCAAAAACTACTAAATATTTAATTTGTGCTAAAATTAGTTTCAGATAATTTTGCTAATGAAAAAGCTGCAATCGCCATCACCAAATCTCGCACAGCAACATCTACATAACTCCAACTAAAAATTAACGTCAACGCAATAGCTGTTAACCAAGCAGAAACCACATAAGCTCCTAACTTTGTTTTTGTTAAAACAAGAACACCTGCAACAATTTCTATAACTCCAACTATCATCATAAATGTAGAAGGTTCAAAAGGAATCATTCCTGCAAAACCATCAGAAACATATTGACTCCAATTGGTTAAAATATTCGTGAATTTGTCTAATCCTGCAACAATTGGCACTAAACCAAAAGTGTATTTTAAAATGTTTTTTACTACATGTACATTTGAATTCATAATCTTCTTTTTTATTATTTATAAATTTGATACATCCTTTTGATTGTAAAATTTTAAAAAGGATACAAAAGTTTGTAACTTTTTTCATGTTACCTTATCTAAAGTAAAAGACACAACAAATGGAAGCAATACATATCAATGATTTTAACAATCATAGAATAAATGAAACAGAAGTGATAAAGCGTATTCTGGGTGGCGAAAAAGAACTGTACGAAATTTTGGTAAGACGAAACAATCAAAAATTGTATCGCGCAATTCGCAGTTATTTAAAAGAAGAAGTCGAAATTGAAGATATCATGCAAAATAGTTACTTAAAAGCTTTTACTAAATTATATCAATTTAAATTAGAATCCTCTTTTTCTACTTGGCTTATTCGCATCGGAATAAATGAATCTCTAGCTAGGTTAAAAGAAAAAGGGAAATTATATCATTTAAACCAACAATCAGACAATTTAAAAAGCACTATTATTTTAGAAATTCCAGATAACAAACAATTAAATCCGCAGGACAAAATGATACGGAATGAAGCAAAACAATTACTAGAAAACGCTATCGAGAATTTGGATTTAAAGTACAAAGCGGTTTATATTTTAAGAGAAGTCGAAGAAATGAGTCTTAAAGAAATTGCTGTTGTTTTAGATTTAACCGTTGCCAATGTAAAAATACGTTTATATCGTTCAAAAGAAATGCTAAAAAATAAATTATATGAAGTTACAAATGATAAAAATATTTTTGCCTTTGGTTTTAGTAGATGCGATAGCATTACTGAAAGTGTAATGAAATTGATCATCTAAAACTTACAAATTTCTTCTCAACATCTTCTTTCCATAAAATAATAGAAACTCGTACATTTGCCAAATGCGTATAGATATTATTACAGTGTCTCCAGAATTGATACAAAGTCCGTTTGACTATTCTATCATAAAAAGAGCAAGAGATAAAGGTTTGGTTGCTGTTCATTTTCATAATTTACGTGACTATGGCTTGGGCAATTACAGACAAATAGACGATACACAATTTGGCGGCGGCGCAGGAATGGTGTTGATGTTAGAACCAATTGATGCTTGTATTTCTAAATTAAAATCTGAGCGCACTTACAATGAAGTCATCTACATGACACCAGATGCAAAAACACTCAATCAGCAAACCGCAAACACACTTTCTTTACAAGAAAATATCATCATTTTAACCGGGCACTATAAAGGTGTAGATCAACGTGTTAGAGATTTATTTATCACCAAAGAAATTTCTATTGGCGATTATGTGTTGAGCGGTGGCGAATTGGCTGCTGCAGTTTTGTGTGATGCAATTATTAGATTAATTCCTGGGGCAATTGGCGATGAACAATCTGCATTGACAGATTCTTTTCAAGACAATTTATTATCTCCGCCGGTGTATACACGTCCGTCAGAATACAAAGGATTAAAAGTTCCAGAAGTTTTATTGTCTGGTAATTTTCCGAAAATTGATGCTTGGCGAACAGAAAAAGCCTACGAAAGAACCGAACAAATAAGACCAGATTTACTTGATGAACCCTTATAAAGGGTTTTAAATATTTTTATTGAACCAAAAAATCACTTCTTTGAAAACATTAAAAAACTTAATAAATAAACATCCAGCTTTGGCGGTTGTATTCGGATTTCAATTGTTCCGTTTTTTGCTGTTGCCTTTTATGGGATTGATGCCACAAGATGCGTATTATCATTTTTACGGAGAACATTTAGCACTTTCGTATTTTGATCATCCAGGAATGATTGGTTATATTTTACGAGGATTTACAGAAGTTTTTGGTAAAACTGTTTTTGTGGTAAAACTCGCAGATTTTGTTGTAACCTCTTTTACATTATTGAGTTTTTTCAAATTAGCAGGATTATTTTTATCGAAAACAAAGGCATTACGAGCGCTAGTTTTAATAAGTTCTACTTTATGTATTTCTGTTTTGTCATTTAATTCAACGCCAGATGTTCCGTTATTATTATTTTGGACATTGACGTTGATTAGTTTATACAAAGCAATTTTTGATCACAAAAAATGGCATTGGATTTTCGCAGGAATCTTTATGGGATTGGCATTTGACAGTAAATACACCGCATTGTTATTACAAATAGGTCTGTTAGCATTTGTTGTTTTTTCTAATCAATATAGAAAATTATTAATTTCTCCTTGGCTGTGGATTTGTCTTGTGATTTCTGTCTTGGTAACCTTTCCGGTTTGGTGGTGGAATTATCAACACGAATTTGCTTCTTTTGCATTTCAGGGTTCTAACAGAACTGGAATTATATCGCAATTTAAAATTTATCCCGATTATTTTTTCGGAGCAATTGCACATCAATTGATCATCTTATTGCCCATTTTATTTGCAGTTTTTATCACGTTTACGTTTAAATTTATTAAAAGAGCATTGCTTAAATTTAAACTTCCCAAAGCAAAAACATTGTTCTTGCTTGCTTTTTTCGTTCCTACATTTGTTGGTTTTTTTACGATAACTCCAATTTATTGGGTAAAATTAAACTGGATGATTCCTTCTTATATTACTGGAATTATCATCGCAGGAATGTTTATCAGTAAGAAATTGGTAAAAGCACAAATCATTACTTCTATTGTATTTCATGTATTGATTGCTGCCCAAATTTTATTTTATTTAGTTCCCATAAAAAGTGATGACACTTGGATTGGCTGGAAAGAATTAGCAATTGAAACAAAGAAACTACAGGCAGAATATCCGAATTCATTTGTTTTTTCAGATGACGATTATAAAACATCCGCAGTGTTGAACTTTTTTATGGATGAAAAAGTGTACGCACAAAACGTAGTTGAATTACAGGCTCTACAGTTTGATTATATTGGAGATAATTTATCTGATTTAAACAATAAAAATGCCTTGTTTATAGATTCTGATACACGTTTTAAAAATGCGAATAAAAAAGGAAAAATTCCTGAAGAACTGAATGCTTATTTTGAAAACATCACAGAGTTACAGCCAATTATTATCACCATAAACGGAAAAGAAGTTCGTAAATTTTGGGTTTTCTATTGTACGAATTATCAGCATAAAAAATAATATCATAAAAACATTTATTTTCTAAAATATTTACTAAATTTGCAACCTCAAAATTAACCTCTGACGAAAAAATCGTGAAAGTTGATTCTTGAAAAACCATAAATAAAATAAAAATGGAATCTTTAATAAAATTTGTACAAGACGAGTTTGTAACAAAAAACGAAAACCCAGAGTTTGCAGCTGGTGATACGATTACAGTATACTACGAAATTAGAGAAGGAGACAAAGTTAGAACTCAGTTTTTTAGAGGAGTTGTAATTCAACGTAAAGGAACTGGATTATCAGAAACTTTTACAATCAGAAAAATGTCTGGAACTATTGGAGTTGAGCGTATTTTTCCTGTGAACTTACCATCAATTCAAAAAATTGAAGTAAACAAAAGAGGAAAAGTTAGAAGAGCTCGTATCTTTTACTTTAGAGGTCTTACTGGTAAAAAAGCAAGAATTACTGAGAAAAGAAGATAATTCTATTTTACCAAAACCATATAAAAAAAGCGTTGTGATTTTCACAACGCTTTTTTTAATGAACAAATGTTAATAAAACTTGTTCATATCTTGTTGATTATTAATTAGTTGAAAAATTTGTTTTTTTAAAGATCTATGCTATATTTGAAAAGTAGAAACGAAGTAACACTATAATTAATCGCAAGAATAAGTATAGTCTTATTTCGAAGAAACCATAAAGTAACGTTCTTTATCATCGTTTTTCATAAACAAAGTAAAAGTGATTTACAGCAATGATAATTCATTTTTAGAACTCAAGAGAAGTGATCTGTAAAAAGAAAACAAACGAAAGTTCAAAATTAAAGCGAAAGCAGCGATTTCTTTAAATTTGAAAAACACATCGAGTTGTCAATATTAGTTGCATATATACAAAATGTGTACATGAAACTAGACAATTCAACAACTGAAATAAAAGAAGTTAATTTTTTATTGAGGCATAGTTGCTCACAAGCTGAATAACTACTTGTAAAGCGTTGTAGGAATACAACAGAATTAACGGACAGTATTTCAAAGAAGCCATATCATAACAAGCAATTGTTGGATATGGCTTTTATTATTAATAACAAATCCTGTTTTTAGGACAGATTTTTTATCAAATTCATATTTATACTAGCGTATTATTAATAATTTGATAGAATTTTTCTCGTCATTAATCACTAAATTTGTAGCGCATAATTCGGGTTTTAAATCGAATTAAATCGCACTAAAAAATCAATTTAAAAAATACAAGCAATGACAAAAACTGCTAAAATAATTTATACTAAAACGGACGAAGCTCCAGCTTTAGCAACCTATTCTTTTTTACCAATTGTACAAGCATTTACAAAAGCGTCTGGAATAGAAATAGCAACAAAAGATATTTCTTTAGCGGCAAGAATATTGGCTAATTTGTCAGAATATTTAAACAAAGATCAAAAAGTAACTGATGCTTTGGCAGAATTAGGAAATTTGGTAAAATCTCCTGAAGCAAACATTATAAAACTACCAAATATAAGCGCTTCGGTTCCGCAATTAAAAGCAGCAATTAAAGAATTACAAGATAGCGGTTTTGCCATTCCAAATTATCCGGATGAAGTAGTTACAGAAGAAGATAAAAAAGTAATGGCTTGCTATAATAAAGTAAAAGGATCTGCGGTAAATCCTGTTTTACGTGAAGGGAACTCTGACAGAAGAGCTCCAAAAGCAGTAAAAAATTACGCAAAGAAAAATCCGCATTCTATGGGAGCGTGGAGTTCAGATTCTAAAACCCATGTTGCAACAATGAGCGAAGGAGATTTTTTTCACAATGAAAAATCTGTGACTGTAAAAAATGCAACAGACGTAAAAATAGTACATCTAGATATTAATAGAAATGCTACAGTATTAAAGGAATCAACTCCATTATTAGCAGGCGAAATTATTGATGCAACTGTATTGAGTAAGAAAGCATTGTTAAACTTCTTAGAAGCTCAAATTAAGGATGCAAAAGAAAAAGAGGTGTTGTTTTCTTTACACATGAAAGCAACGATGATGAAAGTTTCTGATCCCATTATTTTTGGACATGGAGTTCGTGTTTTCTTTAAAGAATTGTTTGCAAAACATGGAAAAACCTTTGAGGAAATTGGAGTTGATGTAAATAACGGATTTGGAAATTTAGTTGGTAAATTAGACGAATTACCTGCTGATAAAAAAGCAGAAATTGAAGCTGATATTACAGCAGCTTTTAAAAATAACCCTGCCGTTGCAATGGTAAATTCTGATAAAGGAATTACCAACTTACATGTGCCAAGTGATGTAATTATTGATGCTTCGATGCCAGCAATGATTCGTACTTCTGGACAAATGTGGAACGCAGCAGGAAAACTACAAGATACAAAAGCTGTCATTCCCGATAGTTCTTATGCAGGAATTTATCAAGCAACCATAGATTTTTGTAAAGAAAATGGTGCATTTGATCCAACAACAATGGGAACCGTTTCTAATGTTGGTTTAATGGCGCAAAAAGCTGAAGAATACGGATCACACGATAAAACTTTTGAAACTCAATCAAACGGAGTGGTTCGCGTTTTAGATTCTGATGGAGAAATTGTAATTGAACACAATGTAGAAGCTGGAGATATTTGGAGAATGTGTCAAGCAAAAGACGCTCCAATTCAAGATTGGATTAAATTGGCTGTAAACAGAGCTAAAGCAACCAATACACCAACGGTTTTTTGGTTAGATAAAAATAGAGCTCATGATGCAGAAATCATCAAAAAAATAAATACCTATTTACCAAATTATGATACAACTGGTTTAGACATTCAAATTTTAGCTCCGTTTGAAGCAACAGAATTCACCTTACAAAGAGTAAAAGCAGGAAAAGACACAATTTCTGTTTCTGGAAATGTATTGCGCGACTATTTAACAGATTTATTCCCGATTTTAGAACTTGGAACTTCTGCTAAAATGCTATCAATTGTTCCGTTAATGAATGGCGGTGGATTGTTTGAAACTGGCGCTGGTGGTTCTGCTCCAAAACATGTGCAACAATTTTTAAAAGAAGGCCATTTACGCTGGGATTCTTTAGGTGAATTTTTAGCATTAGCAGTTTCTTTAGAACATTTAGGACAAACCAACGACAATGAAGAAGCCTTGGTTTTAGCAGAAACCTTAGACGACGCGACTGATACATTTTTAGACAATAAAAAATCTCCTTCTCGTAAAGTTGGCGAATTAGACAATAGAGGTTCGCATTTTTATTTAGCAACATATTGGGCAGAAGCATTGGCCAATCAAAATAAAAATAGTACGCTTAAAAATAGATTTACTGCAATTGCAAACGAGCTAAAAATTAACGAAAATACAATTATTAGCGAGTTAAATGCAGCTCAAGGAAGTGCTTTAAATATAGATGGTTATTATTATCCGAATGAAGAATTAACTTCTAAAGAAATGAGACCAAGTGCTACGTTGAATACAATCTTATCAAAATTTTAAAAAAATAAATAGATTATTTAAAGGCGATGTAATTTTTACATCGCCTTTTTTAGTTATTTTTGATTTATGAGTTTTACCAAAACTACAGAACAAGATTCAAAGTACAATCATTTAGAAAAAATGAGTGCTTCTATGTTGATAAACAATATCAATAATGAAGATAAAACAGTTGCCTTTGCTGTAGAAAAAGCGATTCCACAAATAACTGCTTTAACCGAAATACTGGTAGAAAAACTTAAAAAGGGTGGCAGATTATTTTATTTGGGCGCAGGAACAAGCGGACGATTAGGTATTTTAGATGCTTCTGAATGTCCGCCAACATTTGGCGTTCCACACGAATTGGTTGTTGGGTTGATTGCTGGTGGAGATTCTGCAATCAGAAAAGCGGTAGAAAATGCTGAAGATTCTACAACACAAGGTTGGATTGATTTACAACAACATAATATCTCGGAAAAAGACGTGGTTGTTGGTATTGCAGCTTCTGGAACAACACCGTATGTAATTGCTGCATTAGAAACGTGCAACAAACAAAATATTAGTACAGGCTGCATCACTTGTAATAAAAACAGTCCGTTATCTACCGTTTCTAAACATCCGATTGAAGTTGTTGTGGGGCCGGAATTTGTGACCGGAAGTTCTAGAATGAAAGCTGGAACAGCACAAAAAATGGTCTTGAATATGCTCACAACATCAACCATGATTTTATTGGGAAAAATAAAAGGAAGCAAAATGGTTGACATGCAACTATCTAACAACAAATTGGTAAACAGAGGAATTGATATGTTAGCAAATGAGTTACATATCGACAAAGAAACCGCTGCTACATTGTTAGAGAAATATAAGAATGTTAGAAACGCAATTTTAAACTATAAAAATGAGTGTTAATACAGACATACTAAATAAAGGAATAAAGCAGTTATTAGTGTTAATTTTACTTTTAATTGTTTCTCCAATTACTTTAAGCATTGCCTTTAAAGCCTTAAACAAAATGGAAAATTCGATGTGGTTGGCATATCTAATTTTGGCAATTGCAATACTCTTATTTATTGTTACAATTGTCTTGGCTTTTAAAACAGTTAAAACTTTTTTAGACGGATTGTTTAATAACTAATAATTGGGTTCTAAAAGAAACATACACAAATTATTTAACTGGGAATATTGGCCTACTCCAATGTTTTATATTCCTAACATTCCTTTTGCATTTTATCATGCAGTAAAGGCAAAAAACTTAGTTTTTTACACTGCTGTAAATCCGACCATAGAAAATTCTGGAATTGGCACTGAATCTAAGTACAAAACCATGCAATTAATCCCGAAAGAATATTTGCCTGTAACCATTTTTCATGAAGTTAATTCTGACGTAAATGAATCAATTAAAAAGGTCAAAGAAAAAAACATTTCTTATCCATTAATTGCAAAACCAGATATTGGTTTTAGAGGTTTATTGGTACAAAAAATTGCATCAGAGAGTGAATTAAAAAACTATCTTGAAAAATACCCGATTGATATTTTAATTCAAGAATTTTTGACTGAAAAGAAAGAATGCGGTATTTTTTATCTTCGCTTTCCAGACCATCAAAAGGGAAAAATTACATCTTTAACATTGAAAGATTTTCCATATGTTATTGGTGATGGAACACACACATTAGAAGAACTTATTTTATCTGACAATCGAGCAAAAAATTATGTAAAAATTATTAAAAATAATGTTACAATCCCCTTAGATACAATCATAAAAAAAGACAAAAAAGTACAACTTTCTGATATCGGAAATCATTCAAAAGGAACGCAATTTATAAATGGAAATCATTTAATTTCTCAAAAATTAGAAGAAACCATCACTCATTTAAACAAACAAATTGATGGTTGGTTTTATGGAAGAATAGATATTAAATACAACACTTTTGAAGAGTTGGAAAATGGAAAATTTAAAATTTTAGAACTCAACGGAATCTTAGCAGAACCCACTCATATTTACGATACTAATAAAACAAACTACCTGCAAGCATTAAAAGAAATGCGAATCCACTGGAAACAATTGTATAAAATTGCGAGGTTAAATCACGATCAAAATAACATTCCGTATCGTTCTACAATTGGTTTATTAAAAGATGTTAAAAAGTTAAAAAAATACACCAAAAGCATCACAAGACTTCATAAATTCAAGTAAAAAAAATCCTTTAAGAGAAAAATAATGCTATAATTTTTGTAGTAATTACACTTTCAAATTCATACTTTTTAGTTTTTGGCACGCTCTTTGAAAATATCTTTCAACGAGGAAGCTGAAAACCGAAAAGAGTAGGCAAATTAAAAACCTAGAAATTATGAAAAGAGGATTACTATTATTGTTAGGAATCTTGTCATTTGCATCAGTAAAAGCAAACGACTATACAACATCAGCTAAAAAAAGTATTATTAATAATAGAAATGACGAAGCTGTAACTTTTGTTGAAAAGGGAATTCAATTTCATGTGTTTTTAGATGGCGAATTTGAATTTAATAGTTTAACACGAAACTCAAACTACTACAATTATAATGGTAGAACTTATAGTAATAACTCGCTAAGAGTAGATAGAGATTATAGAGGAAGAATAAAGCGTATTGGAAGAAACTATATTCGTTATGATTACAGAGGAAATGTTTCCAAAATTGGCAACGTAAAACTGTATTACCGTAATGGATTATTAAGACGCGTTGGCAATTTAAAAATTTCTTACAATAATTGGGGAGAACCTTATTTTTATGGAAACGTAAATAGATCTTCTAATTATGATTCTGATTTTCATTTCTCAATAAACATTGGGCCAATTTTTAGTTATAATGATCGCTTTTTCTACAATAGAAGTTTTAAAAACAACTATAAAAAATATAGAGAAGATAAAGACTACTATTATTACAAAGCAAATTCAAATGCTAAAGTTGGCAAGAGAAATAAAATCATTAAAAGAAGAAAATCGAATGCAACTACAAGAAAAAGTACCATTAAAACAAAAAGAAAAATAGTACCGAAAGCTACTAAAAGAGTAAAAAAAGGGACTACGAAAAAGAAAGGTAATAAAGTGTATGAAAAAAGAAGGAGTTAAACACTACTAAATAAAAATCCCGCTAAATAGCGGGATTTTTCATGTATTAACGAATCAGTTTTTTATATTTAAGTCGTTTCGGAATTAAATCTCCACCCAAACGTTTCTTCTTATTTTCTTCGTAATCTGTAAAAGACCCTTCAAAGAAATACACTTGACTATCGCCTTCAAAAGCTAAAATATGCGTACAAACCCTGTCTAAAAACCATCTATCGTGACTAATAACTACAGCACAACCAGCAAAGTTTTCTAAACCTTCTTCTAACGCTCGCAACGTATTTACATCTAAATCATTTGTTGGCTCATCCAATAACAAAACATTTCCTTCTTCTTTTAACGTCATTGCTAAATGCAATCTATTACGTTCTCCTCCTGAAAGTGCAGCAACTTTTTTGTTCTGTTCGCTTCCTGCAAAATTAAATCGACTTAAATACGCTCTAGAATTTACTTGCTTTCCTCCCATCATCACCAATTCTTGTCCGTCAGAAAAGTTTTCCCAAATAGATTTCTCTACATCAATATTTGAATGACTTTGATCTACGTAAGCAATCTTGGCAGTTTCACCTACTTTAAAACTTCCTTTATCTGGAGTTTCCTCGCCCATAATCATTTTAAAAATTGTGGTTTTTCCCGCTCCATTTGGACCAATAATTCCAACAATTCCTGCTTGAGGTAAATTAAATTCTAAATTTTCGTACAATAATTTATCATCAAAAGCTTTAGAAACTCCAGTTGCTTCAATTACATTAGTTCCTAATCGTGGGCCATTTGGAATATAAATTTCCAACTTTTCGTCCATTTGTTTTTGATCTTGACTCATCAATTTGTCATAATTCTTCAAACGTGCTTTTTGCTTTGTTTGTCGACCTTTTGCTCCTTGACGAACCCACTCTAACTCTCGTTCTAATGTTTTCTGTCGCTTAGAAGCTGTTTTACTTTCTTGCGCTAAACGTTTTGATTTTTGATCTAACCAAGAAGAGTAATTTCCTTTCCAAGGAATTCCTTCTCCTCTATCCAATTCTAAAATCCAACCTGCAATGTTATCTAAGAAATACCTATCGTGCGTTACGGCAATTACAGTTCCTTTGTATTGTGCTAAATGATGTTCTAACCAATGTACAGATTCTGCATCCAAGTGGTTTGTTGGCTCATCTAACAATAATATTTCTGGTTCTTGTAATAACAATCTACATAAAGCAACTCTACGTCTTTCTCCTCCAGACAATACAGAAATTAATTTATCTGGTTCTGGAGTACGTAAAGCATCCATTGCAATTTCTAATTTTGTATCTAATTCCCAAGCATTTGATGCATCAATTTTATCTTGCAATACCGCTTGTTGATTCATCAACTTTTCCATTTTATCTGGATCAGAATATACTTCTTCTAAACCAAACATGTCGTTAATTTTATTGTACTCATCTAGAGTTGCAACTGTTTCTGCAACGCCTTCTTTTACAATTTCAATTACTGTTTTTGTTTCGTCTAATGCTGGTTCTTGTTCTAAATAACCAACATTATAGCCTGGAGAAAAAACAACATCACCTTGATAATTTTTTTCTTTTCCAGCAATAATTTTTAATAAAGTTGATTTACCTGAACCGTTTAAACCTAAAATTCCGATTTTAGCTCCGTAGAAGAAACTTAAATAAATATCTTTTAATACTTGTTTGTTTGTACTTTGATAGGTTTTAGAAACCTTATTCATCGAAAAGATGACTTTCTTATCGTCTGACATATATTAGTGGTTAGTGGTTAGTGGTTAGTGTTTAGTGTTTAGTGTTTAGTGTTTAGTGGAATTAAAAAAACATACTTCCACACTTTGCAACTCTGTAACTTTGAAACTATTAAACTCTTCCTTTTAAGGCATTAAATACCCAAGCAATTGCAAAGAAGCCCACTCCTACTGCAGCAAAACCCCAACCTGCAACATCATCATATCTAAAGGCTCCAAGAGCAATTAAACCCAATCCTACAAGAATCATTATAAATGTAGCCCACGCTAATACGGTATTTTTATTCATTGCCATAATCGTTCTGTTTTAAATAGTTGAAAAGCAAATATCGGAATTATTTGTGGATTAAAATAGTGAGTACTGAATGAGTTTTAGATTTCTGCTGCCAATCTACATCCTTGATTAATGGCTCTTTTTGCATCTAATTCTGCAGCAATATCTGCTCCACCAATTACATGAACTTTTACATTTGCTTCTTCTAAAGGAGAAAGCAATTCTTTAAACGGAACTTGACCAGCACAAATTACAATGGTATCAACTTCTAAAATTTTAGCTTCCTCATTTTGAACATAATGCAACCCAATATCATCAATTTTCGTATATGCTACTCTATTGATAAACTGAACATTTTTCTTTTTTAATGTAGAACGATGAATCCAACCTGTAGTTTTTCCTAAGTTTCCGCCAAATTTACCTTTGCTTCGCTTAAACATAAAAATTTCTCTTGGTGATGGATCAACTTCTGCAGTAATTCCTTCTGTTCCGCTTCTTGCAGTTAAGGTTTTATCAATTCCCCATTCTTTCAACCAAGCATCAATATTAAGTGAAGTACTTTCACCTTCATGCGCTAAATATTCTGAAACGTCAAAACCAATTCCGCCTGCGCCAATAACAGCTACACGTTTTCCGACTGGTTTTTTATATTTTAAAACATCTAAGTAATTCAGTACTTTTTTATTCTCGATTCCTACTATATTTGGCATTCTAGGTTTTATTCCTGTGGCTAAAACAATTTCATCAAAATTTTCCTTTAATAAATCGTCCGCAGTAACTCTTGTGTTTAATTTTTGAGTAACATGATGTAATTCTAACTGCTTTTTAAAATAACGAATGGTTTCATAAAACTCTTCTTTACCTGGAATTTGTTTTGCAATATTAAACTGTCCGCCAATTTCAGAATCGGCATCAAATAATGTTACTAGATGACCTCTTTGGGCAGCAACAGATGCAGCAGCTAGCCCTGCAGGACCAGCACCAACAATAGCAATTTTCTTTTTATTTTCTGTTGGATTGTAATTCAATTCGGTTTCATGACAAGCTCTTGGATTTACCAAACAACTTGCTACTTTTTGCTGAAACACATGATCTAAACATGCTTGATTACAACCAATACACGTGTTTATTTCATCGTCTCTTTCTTGTTCAGCTTTATGTACCCATTCTGGATCTGCCAAAAAAGGACGCGCCATAGAAATCATATCTGCATCGCCATTAGCCAAAACTTCTTCTGCCGTTTCTGGCATATTTATTCTATTTGTAGTTACTAAAGGAATAGTAACTTCTTTCTTCATTTTTTTTGTAACCCAAGTAAACGCTGCTCTTGGAACCGATGTTGCAATTGTCGGAATTCTAGCTTCGTGCCAACCAATTCCTGTATTGATAATGGTTGCTCCAGCTTTTTCAATTTCTTTTGCTAGCTCAACAATTTCATCCCAATTACTTCCATTTTCTACCAAATCTAGCATAGAAAGTCTAAAAATGATGATATAATCCTTACCTACTGCCTCTCTAGTTTGTTTTACCAGTTCAATTGGTAAACGCATTCTGTTTTCATAAACTCCACCCCATTTATCCATGCGCTTATTGGTTCTTTTGGCAATAAACTGATTGATTAAATAGCCTTCAGAACCCATAATTTCGACTCCGTCATAACCAGCAATTTTTGACAATTTTGCGCTATTTACAAAATCTTTTATGGTTCTTTTTATTCCTGATTCTGTTAATTGAAAAGGTTTAAAAGGAGAAATTGGTGCTTTAATATTTGATGGTGCTACACTAAATGGGTGATACCCATACCTCCCGGAATGCAAAATTTGCATACAAATCTTTCCACCGTGTTTATGAACTTCTTCCGTAATTATCTTGTGACTTTCAGCATGTTTCTTGGTTGTCATTCTTGCAGAAAAAGGCGCTGTCCATCCTTGTCTGTTTGGAGCAATTCCACCCGTAACAATTAATCCAACTCCGCCTTTTGCTCGTTCTCCATAATACGCAGCAATTCTTTCCAATCCATTTTTTTCTTCTTCCAATCCTGTATGCATAGAACCCATTAAAATTCTATTTTTTAACGTTGTAAAACCTAAATCTAAGGGTTCAAAAATGTGCTTGTATTTCATAATTTCGGAATTAAATTTATTATGCATGCATAATACTTTGCAAGATATGTTTATTTTTTGAAAAGAAAAGCCAAAGAATTTGATTCTTTGGCTTTTCTAAAAAATAGATTTTATAAATTAACTCATAGGAACATCTATCACCAATAATTTGCTTTGTTGATTTGCCTTAATAACAACTTTTTCTATTTCAGAAATCCCAATGGCATCTCTTTTTTGTAATTTTTCATCAGCAATTAAAACCTCTCCTTCTATTAAGAAAAAATAAGCACCATTTTTAAGTTGGTACTCCGTTTTAAAATCAGCTTCTAAATCAATCATAGAAATATATGCTTGCTGATGTATCGACAAAGAGCCTTCTACTTGATTACTTTTTGGAGAAACCAAGGTTTGAAATTTGTTGTGCCTTCCATTTTCATCAAAAGTTTTTTGATCATAATATGGCGTGCTATTTTCTGTTTCTGGAATAATCCATAATTGCAAAAAATTAACTTCGTCTATTTTACTATCGTTAAATTCTGAATGCGTTAAACCTGTTCCTGCACTCATCACTTGTACTTCTCCTACTTCTATAGAACGTTTATTATCCATATTATCTTTATGTGATAAAGCTCCTGAAATCGGAATAGAAATGATTTCCATATTTTTATGTGGATGCGTACCAAAACCCATTTTAGGTTGCACGATATCATCATTTAAAACACGTAACATCCCAAAATTCATTCTTTCGTTATTTTGATATCCTGCAAAACTAAACGTATGATGTGATGTTAACCAACCATGATTTGCAATACCTCTTGTTGCTGATTTGTGAATTATTTTTTTCATTTTCCCTTTTATTTTAATATAAGTAGCCCATTTTCCCTTGCTGAAAATCACGCATTGCTTCTAAAATCTCAGTTTGCGTATTCATAACATAAGGTCCGTATTGAGCTACTTTTTCTTTAATAGGTTCTCCTGAAATAACAATTAGTTTGCTTTCTTTTGTTGTTGTTATTTTAATTGTATTTCCGTCTGTATTAAAAACTGCTAGTTGAGTTTTTCCTTTAGCCAAGGTTGTTGTGTCATTTACATGTACTTCTCCATTCAACAAATACAAACAACTTTGGTGCGTTTCTGGGATTTCAATTTCTAATTCCCCTTTTCCAGTTGCTTCAATCATAAAAACATTGACTGAGGTTTGTGTTTTAATCTTTCCAAACTTTCCTTTTTGTTCACCTGCAACAATTTTTAATTGGATGTTTTTCGAAGCATCTTTAATCACTGGCATTTCATCACTCTTTACATGTTGATATGCCGGAGTTATCATTTTGTATTTTGCTGGTAAATTTAACCACAACTGAATTCCTTCTATTGTTCCGCCTTTTTTCACAAATTCTTTTGTGGGGCCTTCTGCATGAATAATTCCTCTTCCTGCTGTTGTCCATTGTACATCACCAGCTTTCACGATACTTTCATTCCCTAAAGAATCTCTGTGTAATTGTTCTCCGTCAAATAATAACGTAATCGGTTCAAATCCTCTGTGTGGATGTGGCCCTAAATCAAACGGATTGTTAAATTCACTAATTGCATACGGTCCGTAATGATGCAATAAAAGAAACGGATCTACATTTTCTACATCTGTAGTTGGAATTGGTTGTCGCAAGCGAATTGGCCCCATATTTACCAACGGACTTTCTCCTAAATATTGAATACTTTTATATGTTTTCATTATTTTTTTATCTAATTTTATCTAGTAAATTACTTAACATTTTTGCTTCTTCCTCTGTAAGATTGTCTATAAAATTGATATTATTTTGGTTATCAATTTTTGATAACAATTGCAATCCTGCGCCAGAAATATTGATGTAAACTACTCTTCTATCGTGCTCGCAACGTTCTCTTTCTATGAGTTTTTTATCGCACAATTTATCCATTAATCGAGTGGCATTTGGAGCGCGCTCAATCATTCTTTCTTTTATCAACTGAACTTTTACTGGTTTTGCCGCACCTCTTAAAATCCTTAAAATATTATACTGCTGAGGTGAAATTCCATACGGTTTAAAAAATTCTGTTTCTTTACTACTTAACCAATTTGCAGTATATTTTATGTTGATAAGCGCTTTTACTTTATTGCTTTTAAATTTTGAATTGATGTCTTTAGAAATGTCTCCCATAAGATATTATTTTCTATAAATTATTTAATTGATAAGAAAGCGCTTTAGACGGACATTGATTAATTTGATTTTTAACCTGTTCGTTTGTGGCTCCATCTAATTTTATCCATGGTTTTTCTCTCGGGTCAAAAACTTCTAACAAACCTTTCCAACATTTTTTAGAATGCGTACACATTTCTGGTTGCCAAACAACAGTAATCTCTTCATTACTATATGTTTTTTTGAGTTGCTTCTTTTCTTCCATGACTTCTAGTTTTAAATTACTAATTGAAACTCTTTTATTGCTTTTAATAATTCTTCTTTTAATTCAGAGTCTTGTATTTCATCATTTTTAAAATGATCGTAAAAATTAGGTAAAGAAAATGTTGAAACGATGTTTGCACCCATACGTGGAAAAGTAGTTGCGGCTGTTTCTAAAACAGATTTTCCACCTCTTGCTCCTGGCGAAGTTGCTAATAACAAAACTGGCTTCTCTTTAAATACTTTTCTATCAATTCTAGAAACCCAATCAAAAATATTTTTAAATGCAGCAGAATAAGATCCATTGTGCTCCGCTAAAGAAACTACAAAACCATCATAATTACTTAACAGTTTGTTAAATTCTAAAGCAGCTTTTGGAAAACCCTCTGCTTCAATATCTATACTAAAAATTGGTAATTGATAATCGTTTAAATCGGCTACATCATATTTTTCATCAACTAAAGAAGCTGTATAAGTTGCCAATTGTTTATTAATTGATGTTGTACTAGTACTTCCTGCAAATGCTAAAATTTTCTTCATTTTCTTTTATTATTTCATACAAAGTTAAGAATAATTATTTTATTTTCCAAGGAAAATATTTCCAAGTAATATATTGGTGTAATTTATACCTCATTTTTGTACCTTAGCGTTTCAATTTTTATACACATTATTTAATGGATATTAACTTCAATAAAAACGAAGATTACAACAGGCTTTTAGCATCTGATTTAAAAAAAAGATTGGTAAAGGTAAAACTTGGTGGCGGAAAAAGTAGAATAGAAAAACACAAAGCAAAAGGAAAGCTAACTGCAAGAGAACGTATTGATTATTTATTAGACAACAAGTCTAAAAGTATTGAAATTGGTGCATTTGCTGGTGAAGATATGTATGCAGAACACGGCGGTTGTCCTTCTGGCGGAGTTGTCATAAAAATTGGTTATATAAAAGGAAAGCAATGTATTGTTGTTGCAAATGATGCCACGGTAAAAGCTGGCGCATGGTTTCCGATCACAGGGAAAAAGAATTTAAGAGCGCAAGAAATATCTATAGAAAACAAATTGCCAATTATTTATTTGGTTGATTCGGCTGGTGTGTATTTACCAATGCAAGATGAAATTTTCCCAGACAAAGAACATTTCGGACGTATTTTCAGAAATAATGCTGTAATGAGCAGTATGGGAATTACACAAATTTCTGCAATTATGGGAAGTTGTGTTGCCGGCGGTGCGTATTTACCAATTATGAGTGATGAAGCGTTGATTGTTGATAAAACCGGAAGTATTTTTTTAGCAGGAAGTTATTTGGTAAAAGCGGCAATTGGTGAATCTATTGACAATGAAACTTTGGGCGGCGCAACAACACATTGCGAAATTTCTGGAGTAACAGATTACAAAGCTTTAGATGATAAAGACGCGCTGGATAAAATCAAAAATATTATTGATAAAATTGGCGATTTTGACAAAGCTGGATTTAGCAAAACCGAATCTTTTCCTCCAAAAGAAAACCAAGATGATATTTTTGGAATCTTACCAAAAGAAAGAAACGCACAATACGATATGTTAGAAATTATCAAACGCATGGTTGATAATTCTGAGTTTGATCAATATAAAGAAGGCTACGGAAAAACCATTCTAACAGGTTACGCCAGAATTGATGGTTGGGCAGTTGGAATTGTAGCAAATCAACGAAAATTGGTAAAAACTAAAAAAGGTGAAATGCAATTTGGCGGAGTTATCTATAACGATTCTGCTGATAAAGCAACACGTTTTATTGCCAATTGTAATCAAAAGAAAATTCCGTTAGTATTTTTACAAGATGTTACCGGATTTATGGTTGGAAGCAAATCTGAACATGGCGGAATTATAAAAGATGGCGCAAAAATGGTGAATGCAGTGAGCAATTCTGTAGTTCCAAAATTCACAGTTATTATTGGCAATTCTTACGGAGCAGGAAATTACGCGATGTGTGGTAAAGCCTACGATCCAAGATTAATTGTTGCTTGGCCAAGTGCAGAATTGGCAGTAATGAGCGGAAATTCTGCTGCAAAAGTTTTATTGCAAATAGAAACTGCATCCTTAAAAAAGAAAGGCGAAGAAATTACTCCAGAAAAAGAAGCTGAATTATTTAATAAAATAAAAGACAGGTACGACAACCAAGTTTCTCCATATTATGCAGCTGCAAGAATTTGGACAGATGCAGTTATCAATCCGTTAGATACCAGAACTTGGATTTCTATGGGAATTGAAGCAGCAAATCATGCGCCCGTAGAAAAGCAATTTAATTTGGGAATTATACAAGTTTAGTTTTAATTTGTATTCGTAAAAAATAACACAAAAATTAGGATTTAGAAATGGGAAGAGCATTTGAGTTTAGGAAAGCAAGAAAAATGAAACGTTGGTCTGCAATGGCAAAAACTTTTACCAGAATTGGTAAAGATATTGTAATGGCGGTTAAAGAAGGCGGGGCAAATCCTGAAACAAATTCGCGCTTAAGGGCAGTTATACAAAATGCAAAGGCAGCAAATATGCCTAAAGAAAATGTAGAACGCGCCATAAAAAAAGCAACAGATAAAGATACTGAAAACTATAAAGAAGTTTTATTTGAAGGGTATGCGCCGCATGGAATTGCCTTAGTGGTTGAAACTGCAACAGACAATAACAATAGAACCGTTGCAAATGTAAGATCTGCTTTTAATAAATGTGATGGACATTTTGGAACTTCAGGTTCCGTGATTTTCATGTTTGATCATACCTGTAATTTTACTGTAAAGAAAGAAGACATTTCTATTGATATGGAAGAGTTAGAATTAGAATTGATTGATTTTGAAGTAGAAGAAGTTTTTGATGATGAAGAAGGAGTAATTATATATGCGCCATTTGAACAATTTGGTTCAATTCAATCGTACTTTGAAGAAAATAATGTAGAAATTTTGTCTTCTGGATTTGAAAGAATTCCAACGACAACTAAAAGCCTTTCGGAAGTAGAACAAGCAGATGTAGAAAAACTATTAGAACGTTTAGAAGAAGATGATGATGTACAAAATGTATATCATTCTATGGAAATGTAAAATATCTACATTATAAACTTACCAAATCCAACGTTTTTTTTCGTTGGATTTTTTTAGTAGTAGTTTCAATAAAAGTATCTACAAAATAAATTTCTTTAGGCGTTTCAAACCTTGAAAGACTTTTAATTTTACTAAAAATAATTGGCTTTTTTTTCCCTTCTACAATTAAAATCAGTTTTTCACCCAAACTTGTATCTTTAATTCCGGTAACAAAAAAACGTTGTGAAATAATTTTAGATAATTTTTTTTCTATTTTTTCTGGGTGTAATTTAATTCCGCCAGAATTTATCACATGATCAATTCTTCCAAGCCATTTAAATTTATTCTTAGAAATAATTTTTACAACATCATTCGTAACAATTTTTGTATCCGAAACTTTTGGAGCGTTAATCACCAAACAATTTCTAGTATCTTTAGCAATTGAAACATTTGGCAATGTTGTAAAATGAGATTTTTCTACTTCACTAGAAGTACTGTTTTTAAATCCATTTAATTGTTTAACAGCAACATGAGTAATTGTTTCCGTCATACCAAAAGTTGCAAATATGTTGGTTGATAGATTTTGAATCTTAGAAACCAGTTCTTCAGAAACCATTGCGCCACCAACAATTAATTTTTGAACTCTATCGATTTGAGAAAGTGAATTTTCTAATTGCATGGGCACCATTGCAGAAAAATCATAGCTTTTATTTGTGATTTCTAACGGATTAGAAACAGTCGCAATCACATCTAAATTCCAGCCTAAAACTAGCGCTCTCACCAACATCATTTTACCGGCAATAAAATCGGTTGACATACACAATAAAGCTGTGGTGTTTTCTTTTAAATTAAAAAAAGTGCCAGTTGCCAATGCAGAATTTATCATAAATTCTTTTTTGAGTTGTATGGTTTTTGATTTTCCTGTAGAGCCCGAAGTTTGAACTTCTATAAACTCTGAATCAGAAAACCAATCCACAAAAAATTTCTTTATAGAGCCTGAAATTTCTTTAGAAAAAAGAATCAATTCATCCGAAGTAGAAAAAGAATTTCCGTTGAGTTTAAAATCAATATGAAACGGATTATTGTTCATCAATTACAGGAATTTCAACTTTTCCAACTAGTTTGCTTTTCCAATTTGTCCAACCATATTTTTTAGAAAAAATAAATAACAATAGCGGATACAAAACAAAAACACCAATAAACATTTCTGCGCCAGCTGAGGGTTCAGAAGTATCAATATACAATGCGTCAGTTCTAAAAACCATCCAATCTGTAGTTACTAAAAACGCAGCAACAATATTATTAGAAGCGTGTAAACCCAACGCCAATTCGGTTCCTTCGTCCATCAATGTGGTAATTCCGTACAACAAACCTGTACCTATATAAAACACCATTAAAATATAACCCAAACGTTCAATTTCTGGATTCATTCCGTGCATCAACCCAAAAATTACTGATGTAATTAGCAACGGAAACCACCTGTTTTTTACTAATGTTCCAAATCCTTGCATTAAATAACCTCTAAAAATTAATTCTTCTGCACTTGTTTGAAATGGTAAAAACACAAAAGAAACAAATAATAATGTGAAAAACGGAATCGGTTTAAAATTCGAAGTATACTCTTCTGGAGACAAATACATTCCTACAAAAATTGCTACAACAGAAATACTTCCCCACAAAGCAAACGCATAAAAAACACGGTTCCAATCTATTTTTTCTCTTGATGTTACAATAGATACAAACTTCTTTTTATGCAGGTATTTTACACATAAAAACAAGGTTAAGATTCCAATCATAAAAGTAAAAATCATAAGAAACAAAAACAAACTAGAATTCATTCCAATATCCATAAAACTAGATTCCGCTCCTTTTTGAAACTTCTCTAAATCTCCATCAACCTGAAAATAAGCAGCAATAATTAACGGAATACTTGCAATTTGAATTCCAATAAATACCAAAACCATGGTAAGTATATATCTCCAAGTATCATTTTTACCAGTAAAACCTTTTTGTATAAAATCCATTTTTAACTTAAATTAAAATTCCAATTTTTAGAATTATTATAATGCAAATTTCCTTTTTGTATTTCTAAAGGAGACTCAAAATTGTTTGTATATAAGCCGCCAGTTCCTAAACCTTGTGGCATGTTGTTTTGCAAAGTAAACGTAAATTGTGCAATGGCGTTTAGCCCAACATTACTTTCTAATGCCGATGTAATCCACCAATCAATATTCTTATTTTTTGCCAATTGAATCCACTGCTCACTTCCATTAAATCCGCCAATTAAACTTGGCTTTAAAATTATGAATTGCGGCTGAATTACACTCAGTATTTCTTCTTTTTTTATTTCGGAAAAAACACCAATTAATTCTTCATCCAACGCAATTGGCAAAGGCGTTTTTTCGCACAAAAAAGCCATTTCTTCTAACTGACCTTGTTGGATGGGTTGTTCTATAGAATGAATTTCTAAATCCGATAATCGCTTTAGTTTCTCTAAGGCTTCATTGGGTGTAAATCCCCCGTTTGCATCTACGCGCAATTCGATCTCTTTGGATGAAAATTCTTTTCTGATTGCTATTAACAATTCCATTTCTGTTTCAAAATCGATTGCACCAATTTTCATTTTGATACACGAAAAACCCGAAGCTATTTTTTCTTTGATTTGAGTTTTCATAAACTCTTTTGTTCCCATCCAAACTAATCCATTTATGGGAATTGATTTTTCTCCTCTTGTAAATGCTGATGGAAATAATTCGAATGTTGTTACACTTTGTAATGATAAAAATGCTTGTTCTAAACCAAATTGTATACTTGGAAACTCATTTAGTTCTTTTAGCAAAATATCTAAACCGAATTGTATATTTTGACAGACCCATTTTAGTTTTTCTTCATAATCTGGCCTGTCATCAATACTCAATGTTCTTAGAATTCCACATTCTCCAATTCCTTGCTTTTCATTTTCAGTTAAAATGATGAACCACGTTTCTTTGGTTTTTAAAATTCCGCGCGATGTTCCGCTAGGTCTTTTAAAATCGAGAATATATTTTTGATAGATTGCTGTGATCAAAACTTTTTATCTGGTCGAACGCAGTCGAAACCTAATTAAAAAAACCTCTCGACTGCGCTCGAGGTGACAATATTCTGTCAAAAAAAGAAATATTATTTATTATACAAAGCAATTCTATTTCCTTCAGAGTCTAACACCATTGCCATATAACCGATTTCATTAGAAATCAACGTTTTTGTTTGTAGTATTTTTCCTCCAGCAGCTTCTACTCTAGTCAATTCATCAGAAACATCTCCAGATTGAGAATTGAAATACACCACAGATCCGTGCGTTGCAGACGGAATGTAATTGCCTTCACTTTGTACTAAAGAACCGCTAATTCCTGGCGAAGTAATATCTTCGGCTGGCGGAAACCAACCCATTAAAACATCGCCAAATTTATTGACCGTAATTTCTACCTTAAAAACTGTTTCGTAAAATTTTTTAGCTCTGTCCATGTCTAAAACAGGAACTTCAAACCAACTGATCATATTTACTTCCATAATTATTGTTTTTCTATATATGTTTTAAAATCTTCTAAATATTTTTGATCAATATCTGTAAACGTTCCTTTAAAATAAGGAAACAAACAACTCATCAAATACGAATCACTTTTGCAAATGACATCTTTTATAATTGTTGTTTTTCCGTCAGAAAAACTAAAATCATATTCATCTGTTTTTAACATGTCATCCGCATCAAAAAATAAAGTTACTTTTTTATTTGGAATAAAAGCCATCACTTTTTCATTCATTTCCATTTCTTTTCCTTGATTTTCTACAAGCATCTTATATTCGCTGCCAACAATTCCAGGTTTAACACTTATTGGTGTTATCGACTTAACATCCGTCAACCATTCTTTCATTAATTCTTGATTATTAAACACAGAAAAAACCGCATCTAATGGTTTATCAATTTCTACTTTTACTTGATATGTTGTTTCTTTGATAATTAATCCTGTTGAAAAAAACACGACTACCAAAGCGGTTACAATTCCTAAAATAATTTTAACTCCTTTCATTTTATAATTTGATTGAACTTCCTATTTCTAGTAAAATTAGTTCTTTAGATTTTGATGTAAACTGTTGTGTTGCTTTTTCTATATGAATTTCTATCGGCGGAAATGTATTAAAATGACAGCCAATAATTTTGTTGCATTCTATAAAATCACTCGCAATAATTGCTTCTTCAATTCCCATTGTAAATGTATCGCCAATTGGTAAAATTGCCGCAGTTAATTTGGTAAACATCGGGATTAATTTCATATCAAAAGTTAGCGCGGTATCGCCTGCAATATAAATTGATTTATTATTTGCAGTTAACACGAATCCGCCTGGTTTACCTCCATATGTTCCGTCTGCAAAAGAAGAAGTATGAATTGCATTTACATATTTTGCAGAAAAATGTTTCGTTTTAAATGTTCCGCCATGATTTAAATGAAATCCTTTTAAGTTTTTTGCTATAAAATAATTGACAATTTCGAAATTAGAAATGATGATTGCTCCAGTATTTTGAGCAATTTTTTCTACATCTAACACATGATCTTGATGCGCATGTGTTACCAAAATATAATCTGCTTTTAAAGAGTTCACATCAATATGCGAAGCTTTTGGATTGCCCGAAATAAATGGATCTACAACAATGTGAATTCCGTTGATTTCAATTCCAAAACAAGCATGTCCGTAAAAAGTAATGTTCATTGTTATTATTTTGTGCTTAATCTTCTTTTTCTAAGATAGAAAAATAGAAGGAACAAAATAATGATAAAAGGCCAAATATGTATCAAATACAAGAAGAAATCTTTTACATTTTCGAATCCTGTTTTAAATGCTTTCGTAATTTTACCGATAAAACTTGTTTCACTTGCAGAAATTTGCTTGTAAAAAGTAATGCTTAATGTTGAAAAAGAAACTTGATTTTGCAAGTATTTTAATCGCCCTTCTGTAGCTTCTATATCGGCTCTTAATTTCCCTAATTCTCTTTCTACATCTAAAATTTCTCTAACAGTTTTTGCTTTTTTTAGAATTTCTAAATATTTTAATTCTAACGCTTTTTTTGTTTTTAACCTTGCTTCTACATCTAAAAACTGTTCTGTTACATCAGAAATTCGAATGTTTTTTGAATCAAATTTTTTAACTCCTTTTGCGATTTCATCTAAAATTATATCAAATTTTTCTGCAGGAATTCGAGTTGAAATTGTAGCACTAATTCTGTCGCTAGATTTGTATTCGTTATCACTTGCAATATAACCGTTGTATTGATTTACTAAATCAATGATGGTTTTTCTGGTCTTATCTAAGTCTTTCGTTTCAAAAGAAACATTTCCTGTTTTAATTAGTTTTCTTTGAGTATTTGCCTCATTTTGATTTGATTTAGATTGTTTTAATTTTTGGTCTGCTACTACTGACTTTCTTGAAGCTGCAGCATCGTATTGCATCATTTCGTGTTCTGCTGCTCTTTCTTGATTTGTATTACAAGAAATCATCAATAAAAAGAGACTTAAAAATAGCATTATTTTTTTCATGTTGGTATTCATTTAAGTTATAAAACCTGTCCTAATCCAAAAAGAATGCCAAAGAGAAAAGTGCTTAAAGCTACTTTTTTTAATTCGCCATCTAAATCGGCTTCGTTGGTGTTTTTCATCACAAAAAGAAGGTGTTTTATCAATGGGAAATACGCAATCAAAAACAAAAACTGCATCGGATTTTTATATTGAATCACAACATATAAAAATGCAAATAAGAACGAAGCAATAATCAAAACAGAATGATACTGCTTTGCTAATTCAATTCCAATTTTAACAACCAACGTATTTTTGCTAACTTTTTCATCATTTTCCCAATCACGCATATTATTCAAATTCAATACTGCTGTACTTAACAATCCGATTGAAAATGCTGGTAAAAAAATTATAAAATTAATTTCTTTGGTAAACAAAAAATAAGAACCAACAACGCTTAACAACCCAAAGAAAACAAAAACAAAAACATCTCCAAATCCGCTATAACCGTAAGCCGATTTACCAACTGTATATTTTATGGCTGCTGCAATTGATGCAATTCCTAATAAGAAAAACAAAATAGAATATCCAAAATCATCTTTTCCGAAGGCAACATAAATCAAAGTCAACGCAACAATTAAAGTAATCATTGTGGTAAGAATCATTGCTGATTTCATCTGTGTTGGAGAAATTGCTCCAGAAGCTACCAATCGTTTTTCTCCTGTTCTGTTGTCGTCAGCTCCTTTGATTCCGTCTCCATAATCATTGGCAAAGTTTGATAAAACCTGAAAACCAATGGTTGTTAAAATAGCCAACCAAAAAATTGATGACGTATAAATTGGAGGTGCTCCAATAGAAATTGTTGTGTTAAAAAGACTTTCTGAGATTCTAAATGTACTATCATTATTTCCTAAAAAACTTCCAACAATAATTCCAGAAATAGATAACGGTAATGTTCTTAACCTAGCAGCTTGAATATATTTTTTAATCAAAAGAATTATTTAAATTTTAACGCTTTTCTTATCTCAACTTTTTGACCGTCTTTAACCGCTTGTATAAAAGCTCCAGAATATGTATTTCTCAAATTTTTTCTTGCTTTTCTAGCTTCTTTGTAGGTTTCAAAAGCACCTAACCTGTATTTAAACAATCCATTTTCATTTGAAACTACAACATTCTCAATTGCAGCGAATTTTTGATTTTCTTTTGAAAAAGCCCCAATCTGTACACTAAAAACCAAAGGCTGTTCTTTTACTTCTTCTTCAACAACCTTAACAGGCGCTTCAACTTCTTTAACAGGAACAACAACCTCTTTCTCTTTAGGAGTTTTATCTCCACAAGAAATGAATACTAAAAATAAGCTTACTAAAACTACTTGTATTGTCTTCATATCTTTCTATTTTATAATTGATTTGCTTGCGCGATAAGTTCTGCAATATCTAATACAGCAACTACTGCTTCTTTTTCTTTAAATTTAATACCGTCTGTCATCATTGTATTGCAATACGGACAACCCGTTGCAATAATTTCTGGTTGTGTTTCTAAGGCGTCTTCTGTTCTTAACACGTTAATGTCTTTATCACCTTTTTCTGGTTCTTTAAACATTTGCGCTCCGCCAGCACCACAACACAATGCCGTAGATTTATGGCGTTTCATCTCTGTCAAATTAACACCCAAACGTTTTATTAAATCTCTTGGGGATTCATATTCGTCATTACCTCTTCCTAAATAACAAGGATCGTGATAAGTAACTTTTTTATCTTTTAAAATTGAATCATTAATTTCTAATCTTCCGTCTGCGATTAATTTTTTGATGTATTGTGTATGATGAAAAACTTCATACTTTCCTCCTAAACTCGGATATTCGTTTTTCAGCGTATTAAAAGAATGCGGATCACAAGTAACAATGGTTTTTACTTCGTAGGCATTTAGCACTTCTATATTTGTAACAGCTTGCATTTGAAACAAGAATTCATTTCCTGCTCTTTTTGCAGCATCACCAGTAGAACTTTCTTCGGTTCCTAAAACAGCAAAGTCTACTTTTGCTTGATGCAGAATTTTTACAAAAGCACGCGTGATTTTTTTAGCTCTATCATCAAAACTTCCTGCTGCTCCAACCCAAAACAATACTTCCGGTTGTTTTCCTTGAGCCATCATATCTGCCATTGTTGGTACTATCATCTTCTTTAATTTTGAGTTGTTAGTTTTAAATTTTGAGTTCTTTAACTAATCATTAAAAGCTCAATATTTTTAATTGTCCTCGATACTATTTTTTCCATTCGTCAAAAATCACTCGAACAGACATTTATTATAAAAATCAATTGACAATGAATCACTGTTAACTGATCATTGAACACTGATTCCTGAATTTATTCTTCGTCTTTCCAGTTCAATCGATCTTGTTGATTGTATTGCCAAGGCGCTCCGTTATTTTCGATGTTGGTCATCATCGCATTTAATTCTTGTGGAGCAGCACTTTCTTCCATCACCAAATATCTTCTCATATCAATAATAATTGATAATGGGTCTATATTTACAGGACATTCCTCAACACAAGCATTACAACTTGTACACGCCCACAATTCTTCTGGAGAAATATAATCGTTTAATAATTGTTTCCCGTCGTCTTTAAAAGTTCCGCCGTTGGCATCAATATTTGCACCAACTTCTTCCATTCTATCACGCGTTTTCATCATAATTGCTCTTGGCGATAATTCTTTTCCTGTAAGATTTGCCGGACAAGCAGATGTACAACGACCACATTCTGTACACGTATACGCATTCATTAATTGCACCCAATTTAAATCGGTTACATCAGAAGCTCCAAATTTTTCAGGAACCTCATCTTCTGCTCCTTCAGCAGGCGCAGCGTAAGGATCGGCACTTGGATCCATCATTAACTGTACTTCTTTTGTTACGGCTTCTAAATTATCTAATTGTCCTTTTGGTTGCAATTTTGCGTAAAACGTATTTGGAAACGCTAATAAAATATGCAGATGTTTAGAATAATATAAATAATTTAAAAATGATAAAATTCCCACAATATGAATCCACCACGCTATTTGCTCAATAATATGCAACGTTTCTGGTGAAAGGCCGTTTAATAATAGATAAACAAATTGACTAATTGGATTTCCAATTCCTGCTTCTTGAAAAGTGATGTCCGAAGCGTTCATCACAATAAACAAAGTCATTAAAACCATTTCGAAATACAGAATAATATTTCCATCATTCTTTGGCCAACCAGTCATTTCTTTATTCCAAAAACGCTTAATTCTGATCACATTTCTACGAATCCAAAAGACCGTTACTGCAACAAATACAATGGCTGCTAAGATTTCAAAAGTTCCGATTAAAAAACCATAAAAAGCATCGCCAAGAAGTGGTTGAAAAACTCTGTGTGTTCCAAACAATCCATCGATAATAATTTCTAAAACTTCAATATTAATGATGATAAAACCAAGATACACAGCAACGTGTAAAATTCCAGAAACTGGACGACGAACCATTTTGTATTGTCCCAAAGCAATTTTTGTCATGTTTTTCCATCGCGCAAGTTTGTAATCTGATCTATCTACCTCTTTACCTAAGTTGATATTGCGAATTAATTTGCGAATATTCTTTACAAAAAAACCGATTCCGACTATCAGTACAAGTGCAAAAATAATGTTTGGTAGGTATTGCATATCTATTTATTTGGTCCGTTTATTTTTTTTGATATTCTATTGATGTTCGTCATCAGAAATTAGCTAAAAATAGTAATTTAGAGTTTCCACTTTTTTCTTAAAGAAAAACAGCTTTAATTACTGGTTTCGTTTTTTGCATTTTTTTTAGGATCATAAGGCACAGCTCTTTTTCCGAATAAAGAAAAGTGTACAAAACGTTTTGGGTTTAATTTCATTTCTCTAATCAACTCTTCCAATTCTTTAGACATATTGGTTAAGTTATTATACATCGCATCGTCTTTTACTAATTTTCCTAATGAGCCTTCTCCTTTTTGGATTCCAACCATTAATAAATTCACATAATCTAAAGATTCTTGTGCTTTTTTAATGGTTAAACCAATGTTTGCATTGACTAAAGTATCAGACAATTTCATTAAATTTTCTGTGATAACTCTGGTATTATCAAACGTATTTTTGATTCCGACTTTACTAGAATCTAATAATTGATTTACAGAACCTAAAGTTTTTCTAAAATCTGTAATGGTTTGCTCTAATCCTAAAATACTATTGTTTAAACTTTTTCTAGCTTTAACATCTAACGTCTGATTTAATCCTAATAATAAAGAATCCGCACTAACAATTACGTTTTCTAATTTTGCTTGAAGCGGATTTAACTTTTCTCCCACAGTTGAAAAAATATCTGATTCCACTTCTCCTTTTAAATAATCTCCATCAACAGCAGCATCGCCTTCATATGATGGAATAATTGCTAAAGATTGACCTCCCATTAAACTGGCACTATAAATTTTTGCAATGCTATTTTTTGAAAACTGAAAATCATTTTCTACCAACAACTCTACAACTAATTTTCCTTTTTTATCTGGACTTGAATTGAACTTTATATTAACAACACTACCAACCTGTAAACCATTAATAGTGACAGCACTAGACTTTTTTAGACCTTGTATATTATTATATTCTACGTAAAAATAGCGTTGATTCTTTGAGAAAATATTTTCTCCTTTTAAAAAGTTAAACCCCCAAATAAAAAGAGCAATAACTACAACTGCAACAAATCCCGTTTTTAGTTCTCTAGACATACATTCTTATTTAAGTAACAATATTACTAATTATTTTTTGGAGATTATACCTAAATCACCTTGTTTTTAATGCTTGTTTTACTGAAATTTTTTCACCATCCTTAAAAGCGGCAATAAAGGCAGATCTATATCCTTTCTTTTTTACTCTTTTAAGTAGTGACTGTATATTTTTATAATTGGTTGTTTTGCCATAATAATACTTATAAAACCTTCCCACTTTTATACTTTCTACATCTTTTAATCCTTTAAAATTGTACGCTTTTGTCGCTATCTTTTTTCTGCTAGAAGCAATCTGAATTTTATACTCAACCTGAGTTGTTTGTACTACATCTTTAGGCTCTACTACAACTGGATATTTATCCACAGAAACAACATCAACGGTGTTTATTTTTAATTGATTCACAAAAGAAACAATAGAACTCGCAATGTTTTTTGCCATTGCTTGTTGCCCACTTCTAGAATTTAAAAAACGTCCTTCTTTTTTATTGGTTAAGAAACCTAATTCTACTAACACACTTGGCATAATGGTTTCTCGTAATACTTGAAAATTATCCATTTTTACATATCTGTTGTGGCGATTTAATTTGGTAACAAGATTGTTCTGAATGAGGCTTGCCAATTGCAAACTTCGATCTAAATTTTCTTCTTGTAACAACGACAAGCCAATGACAGATTCAGGCGAATTTGGATCGTAATTATAATTTTGTTTGTAATCTTTCTCTAACAAAATCACACTGTTTTCTCTTTTTGCTATTTCTAAATTTTGCCGATTTCCTCTTGCCCCCAACACAAAAGTTCCAATCCCATAAGCATTTGTAGTATGAGAATCACAATGAATAGACACAAACAAATCTGCTTTTATCCTATTGGCAACACTTCCACGTTTCCACAACTCTATAAAAACATCTTTTTTACGTGTAAAAACAACCTTAATGTCTTTTTCCTTTCCGATGATTTTACCAACTTCTAATGCTACTTTTAAAGCGATATTTTTTTCTCGATAACCGTTGCCAATATTTCCTGGATCATGACCTCCATGACCAGCATCTAAAACAATTGTGTATGTTTTTTTTTGCGCAAAACTAAATTCTGATGCACTTAAAAAAAATAAGCTGCATATAAAAAGAGTAAAAAGCTTCGTTTTATGATTATATTTAAGGTGTTCTACTATTGGCATCAATATTTTTACTTAATTTTGGCTTTTCAAATTTGGCACTTCAACAATTGAAGTATATTTTTACATTTGTCACAAAAATAGCATTAAAAGCATTGCAATCAAACATACCACACATACTTTTATTTAGCTTCCTTAGCCTTTTTTGCTTACAAAATGGTTTTGCTCAAGATATAAAACCAAAAACCAAACCAATTCCACTTCTTAAAGATAAAAAATCTTCCTTAAAAAAGGACAGTCTTTTGCTAAAGAAAAAATTAGACACCGTTAAAATTGATACGATTGTTAAACCTAAAAGCGCTATTGAATCAAAAATAACACACAATGCTTTAGATTATATTTTACAAAATGCGAAAACAAAACAAATTGAATTGTACAATCAAGCACACGTTACTTATGAAGATATCGATCTAAAAGCGGGTTATATTTTAATCGACAATAAAAAAAATACTCTTTTTGCTAAAGGAATAAAAGATAGTTTAGGGTATACGCAAAGACCTGTTTTTAAACAAGGTTCTCAAGAATCTGAGCAAGATTCTATTTTGTATAATTTTAAAACAAGGCGCACTCTAATTTACAACATCAAAACCAATCAATCTGGAATGATTACCTATGGCGAAAAGATGAAAAAAGTAAATGATTCAACTATTTTTCTAAGAAATATAAAATTTACAACTTCAGATAAAATACACCCAGATTATTATATAAAAAGCAGAAAAGCAAAATTAGTTCCTGGTAAAAAAATTATCGTCGGGCTTAGTAATTTGGTTGTTGCAGATGTTCCAACACCCATTGCAATTCCCTTTGCTTATTTTCCAATGACAGACAAAAGAGCTTCTGGTTTTATCATTCCAACTTGGGGACAAACAAGTAGTCAAGGTTATTTTTTACAAAATGGTGGTTATTATTTGGCTTTAAACGATTATTTAGACATTTCTTTGATGGGAGATGTTTATACCAATGGAAGTTGGGGTTTGCGATCAGAATCTAGCTATGTTGTGCGGTACAAATACAATGGTAATTTTAGTTTACGCTACGAAAACTTAATTAGAAGTGTAAAAGGTTTTGATGATTATAGTAAATCAGCTAACTTTAATGTTCAGTGGTCTCATAATCAAGATGTAAAATCAAATCCGAATGCACGTTTTTCTGCTTCTGTAAACTTAGGAAGCAGTAAATATTTTAGAGAATCTTTAAACGAAGTAAATAGCAATGATTTCCTAACAAACACCTTAAGTTCTTCCATTTCTTATTATAAAAAATTCGTTGGAACACCTTTTAATTTAAACGCTACTGCAAGCCATTCTCAAAATACAAATACACAAAAAATTACAATGACGTTGCCTTCTTTACAAGTGAATATGGATAGAGTTTATCCATTTGCTGGTAAAGGTGGAATAAAGAAAAATGCATTACAAAAAGTTGGTTTGAATTATAGTATGAAAGGAGATTACAGAATTAACACTGTAGATTCTCTCTTTTTTAAGCCTGAAATGTTTAAAACTGCTAAAGCTGGCGTACAACATACAGCATCAGCAAATACAAATATGAAAGTATTAAAATACTTCACCTTATCGCCAAGTGCAAATTTTAAAGAAGTTTGGAACTGGGATTATATCAACAGATATTATGATGCAACATCTGGAACCGCAATTAAAGATACCGTTAGAGGTTTTAAAAGCTTTAGAGAATATAGCGCAGGTGTTTCTTTAGGAACTACTATTTATGGTCAATTCAATTTTAAAGGAAGATTAAAATCAATACGTCATACAATGAGACCATCAATTACTTATGGATATCGGCCAGATTTTGCAGACAAATACAATCAACAAGTACAGCAAAGTATAGATCCTACAGATATTTTAACCTACTCGCCTTTTGAAAACGGAATTTACGGAAGCCCTGGAGCTGGTTTATCAAACTCAATCGGAATTAACATCAGTAATGTTTTAGAAGCCAAAATAGCCTCCAAAGATTCTTTAGACACCGAAGACAAAAAAATAACCTTGCTAAACAATTTAAACTTTAGTACCAGTTACAACATCGCTGCGGATAGTTTAAAATGGAGCCCTGTTTCTATGAATGCCGGAACTCGCTTTTTTAAAGATAAATTGTCTATCAATTTTGGAGCCACATTAGATCCTTATCAAATTGACACAAAAGGAAATAGAATTAATAAAATTAACAGCAGCATATTTAGATTGACAAGCGCAAACATTTCTGCCAATGTTTCATTTTCTAGTAAAGATTTTGAGAAAAAGGAAAAAGCAACATCTAACAATACAAATCAAAATCAGTTTGGGTCTTCTTCTACAAACACAAAAAACAAGAACAATAAAGACGTAAAAGAAACCAAATTGTACAACGCAACAATTCCTTGGAATATTAATATTGCATATGCTGTAAATTACTCTAATTATGGCATTTCAAATAGCGGAATTGGTTCTAACTCTTTAATGTTTAATGGCGATTTAGAATTATCCCCAAAATGGAAAGTAAGATATAGTTCTGGGTACGATTTTAAAAATAAAGGTTTTACCTATACTCGTTTAGGGTTTACAAGAGATTTAGATAGTTGGAGTTTTAATTTTGATTGGTCTCCATTTGGCACCAACAAATCTTATTATTTTAGAATTGGCGTAAACTCAAGTATGTTAAGCGATTTAAAATGGGATAAACGGAATTTACCGGATAGATTGTTGTTTTAGGAATTAGGAAAAAATAAAATTTTAAACCCAAATTACGACAATAAGATTAAACTTTGTATCTCAAAAAAAAAATGACCCTTTGAACCTAAAAAAAATAAAAACATGAAAACAATCATTACAACAACAAAAGCTCCAGCGCCAATTGGGCCATATAATCAAGCGACGTTAGTTGGAAACACTTTATATACTTCTGGTCAGATTGCAATAAACCCTGCAAATGGCGAATTGGTTTTAGATGATATTTCTACAGAAACTAAACAAGTTATGGAAAATGTAAAAGCCGTTTTAGAAGCTGCAGAAATGACTTTTGAAAACATTGTAAAAACTTCTATTTTTATTTCTGATATGGAAAATTTTGGAGCAATTAATACAGTGTACGCAACGTATTTTAACGAAGCAACTGCACCTGCAAGAGAAACTGTAGAAGTTGCCAATTTACCTAAATATGTAAATGTAGAAATTAGTGTGATTGCTGTTAAATAGCTTTAATTAATAAATCTGCAGTTGCAGGATTTGTTGCCAAAGGTACATTGTGCACATCACAAATTCTTAACAACATTATAATGTCTGGTTCATGCGGATGTTTTGCATGTGGATCTCTAAAAAATAACACCATATTACATTTACCTTCTGCAACTCTACTTGCAATTTGTGCATCACCTCCAATTGGTCCTGATAAAAATTTAGTAACTTTAAAACCCGCCTTTTCTGCTTTATCCCCTGTATTTCCTGTAGATACAAGATTAATTCTTTTTTGTAAAAGAGCCTCTTTGTGCTCATTTAAAAACTGAACCATCTCTGCTTTTTTACCATCGTGGGCAATAATTGCTATTTCCATATAAAAATTTAATTATTGTTAAAAATAAAAAAAACCTGACAGAAAAAATACTATCAAGCTTTGTATATTTTAAATTTATTTCTTTTAAGATAGTGAAGCAGCATGCTCTACTAAATCTACTATTTTTGTTGAATATCCGATTTCATTATCGTACCAAGAAATTACTTTTACAAAATTGTCATTTAACGCAATTCCTGCATTGGCATCAAAAATAGAAGTTCTTGTATCTCCAACAAAATCTTGAGAAACAAGCATTTCTTCAGTATATCCTAAAATTCCTTTCATTTCGTTTTCAGAGGCAAATTTCATTGCTTTTTTAATTTCTTCATACGAAGTTGATTTCTCTAATCTTACTGTTAAATCAACAACAGAAACATCCATCGTTGGAACTCTAAAAGCCATTCCTGTTAATTTCCCATTCATTTCTGGAATCACTTTTCCAACTGCTTTTGCGGCTCCTGTAGAAGACGGAATGATATTATGCAAAGCTGCTCTTCCTCCACGCCAATCTTTTAATGATGGACCATCTACTGTTTTTTGTGTTGCCGTTGTAGAATGAACAGTTGTCATTAAACCTTCTACAATTCCAAAATTATCATGCAATACTTTTACAATTGGCGCTAAACAATTTGTGGTACAAGATGCATTCGAAATAATGGTGTCTTCTTTTGTTAATTTATGATGATTTACGCCCATTACAAACATTGGTGCGTCTGGTGATGGCGCAGAAATAACTACTTTTTTTGCTCCGCCAATAATATGTAAGTTTGCTTTATCTTTTGATGTAAAAAACCCTGTACATTCTAGTACATAATCAGCTTCAACTTCATTCCATTTTAAGTTTTCTGGATTCCTTTCTGCGGTAACTCTGATTTCGTTTCCGTTCACAATTAATTTTCCGTCTTTAACGTCAACTTCTCCATTAAACTTTCCATGTACAGAATCGTATTTTAACATGTACGCTAAATAAGCTACATCCAATAAATCATTAATTGCAACAACTTGCATATTTCCTCTTTCAACGGCTTTTCTAAAAGCCAATCTTCCTATTCTACCAAATCCGTTAATTCCTATTTTTATCATTTATTTAGTTTTATGTAGACATAATATCAGAAACTCTTAAAAGTTCTTGATCTATAATATGTCCACCTTTTATTGCTTCTTTAAGTTCTGTAGTAATGACTTCGTTGTCTTTTAAACCAACCATGTAATTACTTTTATTTTCTAATAATAATTCTACTGCTTTTACTCCTAATCTACTTGCTAGTACTCGATCAAAACAACTTGGAGAACCTCCTCTTTGCATATGACCCAAAACTGAAACTCTTACTTCATATTCTAGCAAATTATCTTCTACATACTTTGCTAATTCGTACACATTTTTACCAGATTTATCACCTTCAGCAACAACAACAATACTTGATGATTTTCCTGAATTTTTACTTCTTTTAAGTGATTCTAACATCCTTTCTAATCCCAAGTTTTCTTCAGGAATTAAAATCTCTTCTGCCCCTGCTCCAACGCCAGCGTTTAAAGCGATAAAACCAGCATCTCTCCCCATCACTTCAACAAAAAATAATCTGTTGTGCGATGAAGCCGTGTCTCTTATTTTATCAATTGCTTCTACAGCTGTATTTAATGCGGTGTCGTAACCCAACGTATGTGAAGTTCCAAAAATATCATTGTCTATAGTACCTGGAATTCCGATTACTGGAAAATTAAACTCTTCATTAAAAATCATTGCTCCAGTAAAAGACCCATCACCACCAATTACAACAAGACCGTCAATATGGTTTTTTTTTAAATGTTCAAAAGCTGTTTTTCTGCCTTCAACGGTTCTAAAATCTTTTGATCTGGCCGTTTTAAGAATAGTACCTCCTTTATTAATAATGTTATTAACCGTTCTCGCTTTTAGTTCGATAAAATCGCCTTCAATCATTCCTTGAAAACCGCGATAAATACCAACACATTCTTTTTTATAATATGCACAAGTTCTAACAACAGCTCTTATTGCTGCATTCATTCCTGGAGAATCTCCTCCAGAAGTCATTACTGCTATTTTTTTTATTTCTTCCATAATCGAACTTACGAAGTTAAGAAATAAAAACTACTTTTTAATAGATTTTTAAGAGTATAAAAATCACTATTGAGCTTGTATAAACTCTTTTATTTTAAAGAACTGTTGGGTGATTTTTTTTACAAAAACAAATTGATTCGTTGCCCTATCTAAATTATGCTTTTGATAGGTTGTTTTAAAGTAACTATCATTGTTTAAATAATCTGTTAAAAAACGCATTCCCATAATAAAAGGCAACACTTTTATACTTATTGGCAGTAAATTTATTTCTTGCTTTGTTGCACTTTTACAAGTTTGAAAAAAACCTTCTGTGTAACTTTTAAAAAACTCGAAATTAAATCCAATTTTAGTTGTATTTATTTCATCTTCATCTGCAGTATTACAAAGCGTTCTAATTGCATCGCCGTAATCGAAATGCAAAACGCCTTGCATTACGGTATCTGTATCAATTAAACACAGCGCTTTATTTTCTTTTGAAAATAAAATATTTGAAATTTTAGTATCATTATGTGTTACTCTTAACGGTAATTTATTTTGTTGAATTGCGATATCAATTTCTTGCATCTCTTCGATATGCTCTTCTATAAAATGAATCAATTCTTTAGATTGATTTATTTTTTTTTCTGATGCATGTTGAAGCGCTTTTTTAAATTGATGATACCGTACAGTTACAGAATGAAAATCTTCTAAAATAGTGGTGATTTTTGCACTATCAATATCTTTGGTCAATTCTAAAAACTCGCCTGTTATTTTACCCGCTTCAAAAGCAATTTGAGTATTTTCAGCTTTTAAAAACGTTACTGATTCTTCGATAAAAATGGAGGCATTCCAAAAATTACCATTTGCATCTTCATAAAAAAAAGTACCATCTTTTGCTTTTACAAAACACAATACTTTTTGTTGAATTTCTTTTTGAGGTAAATACTTTAACTTTTGCTGTAAATGATTGCTAACAAAAATTTTATTCCCTATTAATTTTTTCGCTTTCTTAAAAACAATATTGTTTATTTTTTGTAAAACGTACTGTGGTTTTTGTATTGTCTTAATTAAAAAAGTATCATTAATATGTCCAGAATTTAGTTCTTGGAACGATTCAAATTCAGATTGAATTTCAAATTGATTAATGATGCTTTTCAATACGTTTTCCATTACCAAAGTTTTGGCGGATAAACAGCTTGGGCAATTAAGTCTTTTACTTTATTTACAACAATTTCTTTGTCTTCTTTATAAGTAACACCCATCCATTTTGCATCGGTGCTCAATACTTTCACCTGAGCTTCATTTGTTTTTATCAAGTTGTCTACCACTAAGGGCAAAAAGAATTCTGCTTTTAATTCTTGACTACTTTCTTCTAAGAACACTTCGAACTCACGATCTAGAAAATCTAAAAAAGTGGGTGTAAACCCAAAAAAATTCATAGATACAATAGTATCTCTAGACATAATTGCTTCTTTACCTTCTTCGTTTTCAAAAACAATTTCTTCTCCTCTTTTTGTAATTGCTGTTCGTTCTATTATTTGTTGCAAATTGTTGTTTTCATCTGCAAAAGTTTCTCCTCTAGAAACACTTCCGTTATCTGACAACGTATTGTAAATTGGGTACCCAATCATTGCATAATCTGTGGATGTTTCGTCTGCGTTCTTTAAGAAAGAAATAATTGTTTCAAAAGCATCTAACCCATAAAAATCATCCGCATTAATGACACAGAAATTATCCTTAATTATGTCTTTTGCAACTAACAACGCATGTGCTGTCCCCCAAGGTTTCACTCGTTGATTGTTACTATACTTTTCTGGCACTTTAGAAGTTTCTTGAATGGCGTATTCAACTTCTACTTTATCTTTTAATTTTGCGCCAAAATCGGTTTTTACTTCTTCTAAAATATCTTTTCGTACAATAAACACCACCTTCGTAAATCCAGCTTTTATTGCATCAAATAGAGAAAAGTCCATGATGGTTTCTCCGTGTTCTGAAATCCCATCGAGTTGTTTTGTTCCTCCATATCTACTTCCCATTCCTGCCGCTAAAATTACTAGTGTAAAATCTTTCATATTTAATTTTTGCTTTTTGTTGATTTAAACTTCGTAAAACGATTTGTTTTTGCTGTTTTTACGGAGTCTTTTTCTTTTTTAATTACTTTCTTCTTTTTCAATCCTATTTTTCTAAGTAAATCAACTAAATTATTAAAATCTACTTGATATGTTAAACCGATTCCTTGCGTATAACCTTCCTCTTCTGTTGAATACTGTATTTCGTTTTGACGATTAAAAATAACGCCTCTAAAATTCCCTTTTTCGTTTAAAAGGACTTCAACTTTTACTTCTCCTACAACACTAGATTGCGTTTTAGAGCCAACTGGCACTCCAACTTTACCATTTACAACAACTCTATCAGAAATTTGTGTACCTACCGCAAAATTTACCAAATCGTCATTTATCACATTATTTACATTTGTTTTATCGGTAATTTCATAGTTTACGTTAAATTGTACTTTGCCGTCTTCGCTACTAATTAAATCTGAAACTAAATTTGATATTGCATTTGATGTTGTCCCTAAAATGGCATTTGAACTATTAAAATTAGATTTATCTGGATTATAAAATGTGTTTAACACAAGCAAAGATAAAAATTGTTTGGTTTTTTCGTTGACATCATTATCGTTTAATTTAAACTCTAACTCAGATGCAATTGTGTTGTTTACATTCGGAATCTCAATATCAAATTCTTGATTAGAGGTAAATAACCCTCCGCTAATTCTTGTAATTAAATTTACGGGTATTTTTCTGTTAGAGTTAAAATTTTCTAACAACATTGACGGATTTGCCTTTGTTGTATAAACTGCTGTAATATTTAAATCTGCATCAGACGGACTTCCATTCCATGAAATAGTTCCTCCTTTATTTACATTAAATGTTTTATTAACTAAACCCCCATATTTAAATTCATATTTTCCTTCATCAACAATAAAATTTCCATCCATTCTAAACTTTCCTCTGGTGTCAATTTCTATTTTTAAATTTCCATTACCTCTACCATTTAGCAAACTACCGTTAGACTTATCAATAACTATTTCTGCAAGTGCATCTTTAGTAACTTCTAAATTGATGTCTAGTGTTAATCCTTTTAATGCATTTAACTGAAACTCTTGAATTTCTTTGTTGGTATCGCTTTTTTTATTGCTTCTAAATTGAATCAACTTGTAATTATCTACCATCTTAATATCATTCAATGGAATTACAAATTTTGTATTAGGATTTGTAGTTGCGTTTACATCAATAAACAAGTTGTCTGTAAAGCCATAAATTCTTGCATTTCCATTGATAAAAGCCGTTCCATAATACAAAGACTCTTCTGTTTCTTTAGTGTCTAACACAACTAAATTGTTGGTTAAAATATTTAAATCCATATACCAAGATTTAAAATCCTTGTGTTTTATACTTCCACTAAAGTCTCCTCTCGTATTATATTTGGTGTCTAACAATTTTAGTTCTTCAAAAATAAACTTTTGTTGTTCTAACTTAATTTTTGTAATTCCCTCAAAATCATAATCAACATTTAAATACGGAAATAACAAACCTGCGTCTTTTAATTCTAATTCACCTTCCATGTCCGGATTTCTTAAAAATCCTGTTACCTTAAAATTCCCAGATGCTTCTCCTCTTAATTTTGATAACACATCTTGCCCTAAGGGACTAAATGCTTTTAATTGAAATTTATCGAGTGTTACTTTTAAATCTACAACGGGCCGTTGGTTTGTAAAATCTATAGAACCGTTTGCAAAAATACTTTTACGATTCGAATTTTTTAAGGTTAAATCTACCGCGTATTTTTCATAGGAATTATTTCCAACAATATTTAAATCTAAATCGCCTTGCGCAAAAGAATTGATCTTAAAATTAGAAACCGATAAGTTTCCTTTCGGACTGTATTGCCCGTCTTTTTGTAAAAAATCTAACTGTCCGTTTAAAACTCCGTTTAAAGTCAAGCTATCTATTTCTGGCAACAAACTAGCTAATTTTACCTTCTTAAAATCGATCTTTAAATCTTTTTGAGTAGAATCTTTTACAACTCCTTTAAAGGTTATTTCTTGCTCTTTTGACCTTAAATAAAAAGGGCTAAAATTAAATTCTTTTTTCTTTAAATCGAAAACTACTTTATTGTCTTTATTGTCTTGCGGATTAATTTTCCAAATATTATTTTCAAAATCGAAACTAGATTTTTGAATTCCTAATACAGATTTTTTCTCTTTATTAAACGTATAATAAAAATCCATATTAAAAACTTCATCCCTGTTTTTTACTCCAGTAAATTCTGATTTTACAAAAAGGGTATCGTTTCTTGTTTTATTAATAAGATTTAAATTATTTGCATTGATAACACTTGACGTTAGTTTTTTAACACCCAAATACGTGTTGTATAATTTATTTTTGTTGTTTACATACAGATTTACTGTATCTAAAACATTGCCGTAAACGATAACTTTTGGCGAGTTTAAATTAAATTTAAAGATGTTTTTATCAATATCAATTTCTCCGTTTAACTTGGTGTTTTTATCGATAAATATTTTAGGAAAAAACACATCAACAATTTGATTGTAAATACTAAAATCAAATTGTATAAACTGATTTGGCGCTACTTTATATGGATTAAAATTGGTGTAAATACTTCCTAAAGCATTTTGTGTGATTGGCAGCAACTCACTAAATCTAAAATTTCCTTTTAACCAGCCTTGAGCAATATCGTTCGACTCTGAATTTTTATTAATATCTATGGTTTTAATATTGTCTTTAACAGTAGATGTTACAACAAATCTTTTAAAAGCATACACTTGTTTTGGACTCGTATATTCTACGTTATTAAAAGTTGTTACTCCAACAATATCATCAAACGTATTCCCAACAATATCAAATTTTAGTTCTCCTTTTATTTTAGAAATGCTATCTCTTGTAAACAAATTGGTTTTTACCAAATCTGCATTTTCAATAATTGCAGTAAAATCGAACTTATTTACTTTTGATGAAAAATCTGCCAAACCGTTAAATCGCATTTTTAGAAACTCGTCGTTTACATTTAGATTTCCATTAAAAAGTTTGTTTTGAAATAATCCGTTTACATCCAAATCTTGATAGGTATATCCATTAAAATTTAGTTTTTTAATAACACCGATAATTCCAGTATTTATATTGTCAATTCTAAATCCTGTTCCGTTTACATCACCATTCAATGTGATTTTTCCAAAAAGTGGTTCTTTTAAGAATTTGCCAATATTAAAATTGATCAATTCAATATTCCCTTTATAATTTGCATCATCTATATTGGCAATATTTGTAAGTTTTAAATCTGCTTTTGTGGTTCCTATTTTAGAAAAAACAGCAACATTTATATCTAAATTATTTTTGTTGATAAATGTTTTTCCTTTTAATGTAAAATCTCCTAATCTTTTAAACTCTGTGGGTAAGGTTTTACCTAATAAATTGGGTAATACATTTTTTAATTCTTGATAATTTGCAGTTACGTTTTGTAAATCTCCATCAAAAGAAAACCCATTTTCTGTATTAATTGCATTTACAAATCTTAAATTTCCGTTGATTATCAATCCATTATCAGAAAAAACATCTAATTCATTTACTTTAAAATCATTTAGCGTTCCAACTAAATTTCCGTCTAAATTTAAGACATCACCTACGCCAAACTCGCCGTAAAAATTACTTAAATCTTCTAAAGAAACTCTACTCCTAGAAAAAGCTGCTTTTATTTGAACTTTATCATTAAAATATTTTAAATTTTCTCTTTTATAAGTAAAAGAAATATCTGCATTTATTTGAGAAGTTTCTGTTTCTAATACTGTTTTTTGAAACAGCATATTGGTTGTTGTATATGTAAAATCTGTTGTTAAATTGGTGACTTGCAACCCATTCTTTTCTCTAAAATACAAGCCTCTAATTTTTGCAAAAACATCTGGTCCTAGAATTTTAAAATCACTTAAACTCCCTCCAGCATTTTTAACAAAAAAAGGAATACTATCATTTTTGTTAGTATCAATCAAGTTAAAATTTAAGTTGTTTACATATATATTAGAACTGGTTAACAAGAATGGCGCTGCTAAAGAATCACTTGGCGAATTGCTATCAAAACTATCTATAAAAATGGATAAGTTATCATTTGTTTCTCCTTTGTAGGTTTTTAAATGAAAATCGACCCCGTCTAAAGAAACACTTCCTAAATTTACTTTATTATCGATTACTTTTTTTGCATTTAATAAAGAAGTGCTTAGTTTTTTTACAAAAATTAGCGTGTCGTTATGATGATCTCTAATTTCAACTCCTTTTAATCGCACCGATCCTAAAAAAGACAAATCGACTCTTTTTATAACAATATTTGTGTTGTACGATTTCTTTAAACTTTTGGTTAATGTTCTTGCCAACCTTGTTTGTACACTTGGAATTGAAAAGATAATACTCATCAAAAACAAGAATAACAGCACATAGGCTAAAAATCGTACAACTATTTTAATCTTGTTTTTAATAATCAATTTTTTATCTAAAAGTGGAATAATCAGTGAATTCTAATCAAAAATATAGCCATTCTTTGCAAAGAAAGTTGAAATTTTGATAACTATTGAATTTGAATCAATATTTTTGCAATACAATTTAAACCTTTTAACCTTTTGAGCCAAAAATCAATTTATATTTTAGGAATAGAATCTTCTTGTGATGACACGAGCGCATCTGTAATTTGCAACGGAAAAGTATTGAGTAATGTTGTCGCAAATCAAGAAATACATGCTAAATATGGCGGTGTTGTCCCAGAATTAGCGTCGAGAGCACATCAACAAAATATTGTTCCTGTGGTGCAACAAGCTTTAGAACAAGCAAATATTACTAAAAAGCAATTGTCTGCAATTGCTTTTACGCGCGGACCAGGGCTAATGGGTTCTTTATTAGTTGGCACTTCTTTTGCAAAATCGTTGGCGCTGGGTTTAGAAATTCCTTTGATTGATGTAAATCATATGCAAGCGCATATTTTAGCCCATTTTATTGAAGACTCAACCGCTAAAATTCCGCCTTTTCCATTTATCTGTTTGACAATAAGTGGCGGACATACACAAATTGTAAAAGTGACCCATCATTTTGAAATGGAAATTTTAGGAGAAACCATTGATGATGCAGTTGGCGAAGCTTTTGATAAATCTGCTAAAATTTTAGGATTGCCATATCCGGGCGGACCGTTAATTGACAAATACGCACAAGAAGGAAATCCGAAAGCTTTCAAATTTACAAAACCAAAAGTGGGCGATTTAGATTTTAGTTTTAGCGGATTAAAAACTGCTATTTTATATTTTGTTCAGAAACAAGTAAAAGAAAATCCGAATTTTATTGAAGAAAACTTGGTTGATATTTGTGCATCCATTCAGTATACAATTGTAGAAATCTTAATGGAGAAATTAAAAAATGCCGTAAAGCAAACTGGCATCAAACATATTGCTATTGCTGGTGGCGTTTCTGCGAATTCAGAAATTAGAAAACGATTGCAATTGGCAGAGAAGCATTTTGGTTGGACAACCTATATTCCGAAGTTTGAATACACCACAGACAATGCCGCGATGATTGCCATAACAGGATATTTAAAATACCTAAACAACACCTATTCTGAAATCGGAATTACAGCACAAGCTAGATTAAAAGTTACCGAATAATTTAAGTATCTTTAAATAACTAAAACTTAAAATTATGAAAACCAAAACGATTGTTTCACTTTTTTTTGTATTGATTATTGTTATTTTCTCCTTACAAAACTCAGAAATTACAGATGTAGATTTTCTTTTTTGGAAAATTTCTGTTTCTCGGATTCTAATCATTTTAGGAAGTTTTTCTTTTGGTGTATTGGTTGGTATTTTGGTTTCTATGGTAAAAAAGACAACCACAACAAAAGAGACAAAATCAGAAGCATAAAAAAAAGCGAGCTAATTTTAAGTATTAACTCGCTTTTTATTTTTATCAATTTCTTTTTATCCAAAAATATCGGTTAACACTTTTGCCAATCTAATCCCACCTTTTTGCAACTGAGTTCTTACCGTTTGAAAATGATCGTACATATAACGGTAACTTAATTTTTCTTCTGATTTTGCAGAACCGTAAATCATTTGCGCCAACCCTTTAGATTCGTTTACCCAATCAACAATAGCACCTTTTTGCAATTCTTTTACCTGAGCTTTACTTAACACATCTGTATTTGAAGCCAATTCTGTATAGGTCATATTAAAACTATCAATCATTTGACTGTCCCAAACTCTGTGCATATTTGTTCCTCTATTGAACCAATTTACTTGAAAATCGTTTCCTCCTCTATCAGTAACTCTACCAACATGCATTGGTTGATGTAAATCGCCAATTAAATGCACCAACATTTTTAGATAAAAAGCTTTGTCTGCTTTTGATGCATTTTCATCTAAAAGCACTTGCTTGCACTTTTCTATCCCAGTTACTAAATCTCCTTTCGGATTTTTATGAGAAGTTTGATACGTTTCATCATCATTTAAATTGACATAATGCCACGTATAAAAATCTCTGTATTTGCTGTCTGATTTTATATCATCTGCAAAAGTAGAAACCATTGCTAAACTTTGTCCATCTAACAATTCATTAATTTTTCGTTGTACTCTTTTAGATAAATATTTTGTAGCAATTTCTCCAACTGCTCTATGACCGGTGTTTCCCCAAACTACTTCTGTTTTGCAATCTGGTTCTGATGCAAATGAAAAATTGCTGATAAACACAAATGCCAATATCAATAAAATGTTTGTTTTCATTTTTAAGTTTTATAAATTTCGTTTGGCTAATTTATAAAAATAATACTTGATAAATTTGGAAATATCAAAAAAATACATATATCTTTGTGATATCATTTTAATATCAAAATAAAACAAATAGATTATGAGTAACGAAAAAAGCATAAAACCCGCAAACGGATATCTAATGTTCGCAGTAGTATTAGCACTATTTATTGGAGGAATTATAGCCGCAGTAAAATATGAAAATCCGGCTTGGATTTTAGTAACTGTAGTTGGTTTCATTTGTGCATTTGGATTTATCTTAGTCAACCCAAATTCATCAAAAGTAATTTTATTGTTCGGTAAATACATCGGAACCGTAAAAACAAATGGTTTGTATTGGGCAAACCCTTTGTACAAAAAAAGAACCATTTCTTTAAGAGCAAGTAATTTTGATAGCGAGCGTTTAAAGGTAAACGACAAATTGGGGAATCCAATTATGATTAGCACCATTTTAGTTTGGCGAGTAACAGATACACACAAAGCTGCTTTTGATGTTGATAATTACGAAAATTTTGTAAGAGTCCAAACTGATGCAGCAGTTAGAAAATTAGCAAGTATGTATCCGTACGATAATTTTGCAGACGAAGGAACAGAAGAAGATATTACATTGCGCTCTAGTGTAAACGAAGTAAGCGAAGCGTTAGAAAAAGAAGTAGAAGAACGTTTGTCTATTGCCGGAATTGAAGTTTTAGAAGCAAGAATTGGATATTTAGCATACGCACAAGAAATTGCAAACGCCATGTTAAAGAGACAACAAGCTACAGCAATTGTTGCCGCACGTCATAAAATTGTTGAAGGCGCAGTAAGTATGGTAGAAATGGCTTTAGAAGAATTGGGTAAAAAGAATATTGTTGATTTAGACGATGAACGTAAAGCGGCAATGGTAAGCAATTTAATGGTTATTTTATGTGGAGATAAGGATGCTTCTCCGGTTTTAAACACCGGAACTTTAAGTCATTAAAATGATTGTAGTTGTTTTAACATTAGCAGCAATTGTGATCTTTTTTATCTCACTACTACTAATCTATAGTATCTAATTAAAAAAAATGTATGTTAGGATTTCAAGTTAAAAACAAAAAAGTACTTTTTATACTATTCGTTATTTTTATAGCGCTAATTAGTATTGGAGTTTTAATTTTTGCAAATACATAAAATGAAAAATAAAAACGCAATCATCGGAATGATATTCGGAGCGGGAATCGGAATTATTTTTAGCAGTACTGGCTTAGGCTTACCTATGGGAGCTGGTGTAGGATTGGTTATCGGTTTAATACTCGATAAACAAAAGAAAAAAGAATGTAAAAAAGAATAAAAATGAAAGAATATAAAGTAATCAATTGGAAAATGGGATTGTCTAAAAACAATGAACGCTTAGAAGACACTTTAAATGAAAATGCTAAAAGTGGCTGGAGAGTAATTCATATTGGAGAACAAAATACCCGCATCGTTTTAGAAAGAGATAAAAATAGGTAATGAGAGTTTTTAAAGAAGAACAACGATTTACACAAAGCTGGCTTATTGTTTTAATAGCAATTAGTACTCTAGTGCCAATTTTTATAATTTTTAAAGAGTTTTCTAAAGAAAATACAACAATGAGTATGAGTGAATTTCTTTATTCAATTTTATTATTGCCTTTATGTGTATTGCCAATTTTTTTCTTTAAATTAAAAACAAGAATCGACGAAAAGGGAATTCATTTTCAATTTTTCCCGTTTCATTTCTCTCCAAAAACAATTGCTTGGTCAGCATTAAAAACTGCCAACACCAGAAAATATTATGCGATAACAGAATATGGTGGCTGGGGATTAAAAACCAGCTTTCTTTCAAGAAAAAAGAAAGGGATTGCTTATACTGTTTCTGGAGATTTAGGTTTGCAACTCGAATTAAAAAACGGAAAGAAAATTTTAATTGGAACACAACTTTTAAACGATGTAAATTCCGTTTTAAAAACCTACGAAGACAAAATAAGCACAGATGAAAACTAAATCTCTATACCTATTCTTATTGATTTTTTCGGTTTCGCACGGTCAATCAAAAATTACATCAGAAGAAATTCTGATACAAAACGACTCTATAGAATTACCTGGAACTTTAACGTTTACTAATACAAAAACTCCGTTGGTAATTTGGGTTCATGGTTCTGGAAATGTAGATCGAAACGGAAATCAAAGTGCCATTGTAAAAGCAAATTACATCAAACAATTTAGAGACGAAATCAACAAAAATAATATTGCTTTTTTTAGTTTTGATAAAAGAACATCGAACCCAAAAAACTTTAAATTTTTAAAAGGAATTGTATTTACAGATTTTGAAGAGGATGTAGAAAAAGTAATCACACATTTTAAAGACGATAAACGTTTTTCTGAAATTATTTTGGTTGGACACAGTCAAGGATCGTTAATTGCCATGTTGGCATCAAAAAACGCAACTAAATATATTTCTATCTCTGGACCAGGAGAATCCATAGATAAAACGATGGTAAAGCAAATTACTGCACAAAACGCTCTTTTAGGCGAATCAGCAGCAGCACATTTTAAAGAATTGAAAGAAACAGGAAGTATTAAAAATATAAATCCATTTTTATTTTCTATTTTTTCAAAAGCGAACCTTCCTTTTTTAAAATCGTGGGCAAATTATAATCCAACAGAAGAAATTAAAAAACTAACCATTCCGGTTTTAATTATCAACGGAACCAAAGATTTACAAGTAAAAGTTGAAGATGCAACTGCGTTACACCATGCAAAACCATCATCAGAATTAGTGCTTATAAAAAATATGAATCACGTATTAAAAAACATTGAAAAAGATGCCGATAATATGAAATCATATTATACTGCAGATTTTCCAATCTCAAAAAAATTAATTACAACGATTGTTGCATTTATAAAAAAGTAACCATGGCAAAAAAGAAGGCATTCGCTTTGCGGATAAATGAAGATATGATGAAAGCTATTGAAAAATGGGCTTCAGACGAATTTCGATCTACCAACGGTCAGATTGAATGGATGCTGATGCAAAATTTAAAAGAAGCCAAAAGAGAACCGAAAAAGAAAAGCGAAGAATAATATTCTTCGCTTTTTCTTTGTTAACATTTTTTTCTTTGTTAACATTTTTTTAAGAGTTAGTTCTTTTAAATAATTTGTAACTTTCAATCTTTAACAACTAATTAAAACCTCATGAAAAAATTACTTTCAATTGCATTTCTTTTTATTGCTCCGCTGATATTCTCACAAGAATTTTCAATGGATTTAGTAAAAAACATGAAACCAAGAAATATTGGTCCTGGCGGAATGAGCGGACGTGTTACAGCCATTGATGTTGTACAATCTGACACCAATATTATGTACGCCGGAACTGCTTCTGGTGGCTTATGGAAATCTACCTCAGCAGGAATTAAATGGGACCCTATTTTCGATAAAGAACTTACTGCTTCTATTGGATCTGTTGCCATTCAACAATCAAATCCAAGTGTCATTTGGGTTGGAACTGGAGAAGGAAATCCTAGAAATAGTTTAAATGGCGGATTCGGAATTTACAAATCTTTGGATGCCGGGAAAACTTGGAAATCAATGGGATTAGAAAAAACACGTCATATTCATCGTGTGGTAATTGACCCTACAAATCCAGACATTGTGTATGCAGCTGCAATCGGTTCGCCTTGGGGAGAACATCCAGAACGTGGCGTTTACAAAACTGTTGATGGAGGAAAATCGTGGAAACAAATTTTATTTAACAATAACAGAACAGGGGCGGCAGATTTGGTAATGGATCCATCAAATCCAAATAAATTAATTGCTGCCATGTGGGAACACAAGCGCGATCCTTGGTTTTTTAAATCTGGTGGAGAAGGAAGTGGAATGTACATTACACATGACGGAGGGGAAAACTGGAAAAAAATCACCCAAAAAGAAGGGTTTCCGAAAGGAGAGCTAGGAAGAATTGGTGTTGCAATTTCTAGAAGCAATCCGAATACAATTTATGCTTTGGTAGAAGCAAAAAAGAATGCGCTTTACAAAAGTATTGACGGCGGATTTAAATGGAAAAAAATAAATGACAAAGCCGGAATTGGAAATCGTCCTTTTTATTATTCAGAAATTTATGTAGATCCGCAAAACGAAAACAGGTTGTATTCTGTTTTTACATACATCAATGTTTCTGATGATGGTGGTAAAAATTTTAGTCAATTAATGCCAGCTTATGGTGTAGATAATGGCGTTCATCCAGATCATCACGCTTGGTGGATTCATCCAAAAGATGGAAATTTTATGATTGATGGAAATGATGGCGGATTAAACATCACCAAAGACAAAGGAAAAACGTGGCGTTTTATAGGAAATCTTCCTGTGGCGCAATTTTATCACATCAATGTAGATAATGACTTTCCGTATAATGTGTATGGTGGAATGCAAGACAACGGCTCTTGGGGCGGACCAGCCTATGTTTGGAAATCGCAAGGAATTCGAAACTCGTATTGGCAAGAATTGGCTTTTGGAGACGGATTTGATGTGGTACCAGACAAAGATAATTCTCGTTATGGTTACGCAATGAGTCAACAAGGTTCTGTTGTTAGATACGACAGAAATACGGGTTATAGTTATTCCATAAAACCAACGCATCCAAATCCAAAATTAAAATTACGTTTTAATTGGAATAGTGCCATTGGTCAAGATCCTTTTGATAATTCAACAATATATTTTGGAAGTCAATTTGTACATAAAAGTACAGACAAAGGAACTACTTGGAATGTGATTTCACCAGATTTATCAACCAACAACCCTAACAAACAAAAACAATCAGAAAGTGGTGGTTTAACTTTGGATGCAACTGGAGCAGAAAACCACACTACCGTTTTAGTCATAGAACCTTCGCCTTTAGAAAAAAACATGCTTTGGGTTGGTACCGATGATGGAAATGTGCAAGTCACTAAAAACGGTGGCGCAACATGGACAAATGTTTCTAAAAACATAAAAGGATTGCCTGAAGGAAGCTGGATTGCACAAATAAAAGCATCCAACAAAAACAAAGGAGAAGCTTTATTAATTGCAAACGATTATCGTCGATTTAATTACACTCCGTATGCCTATAGAACGAAAAATTATGGAAGAACTTGGACCCGAATTGTTGATGAAAAAGATGTACAAAGTTATACCTTAAGTATTTTAGAAGATCTTGAGAATCCGAATTTGATGTTTTTAGGAACTGATGATGGATTGTACATTTCTTTAAATGCTGGAGAAAAATGGACAAAATGGACCAACGGTTTTCCTACTGTTCCTGTAAAAGACTTGGTAATTCAACCAAGAGAAAACGATTTAGTCATTGGAACTTTTGGTAGAGCTGCTTGGGTTTTAGATGATATCAAACCTTTAAGAGAATTGGCTAAAAACAGTAAAAACTTTGCTGCAAAATTGCAATTATTTGAACCGCCAATTGCGTACCAAGCAAATTTTATACAACCAACCGGAAGTAGATTTGGGGCAGATGCATTATTTCAAGGAGAAAACAGAAGACGTGGCGCACCAATTTCGTTTTACATCAATGCACCAAAAAAAGAAAAAACAGACAAAGACGTAAAGAAAAAAGATGCCGAAAAGAATACCATTAAATGGGATTCTATCAAATTAGAAATTTTTGATGGAAATCGTTTGATTAGAACTTTAAAACAAAAAGCTCCAAAAGAAAATGGCGTACATAAAATGTATTGGTCTTTGGATGAAAAAGGAGTTGCCAGAGCATCAAGATCTTTACGAAAATCAACTAGAGAACCAGGCGGAATTAGAGTAAAACCAGGAACTTACAAACTTAAAATGAGTTTCGGAAATCAAGTTTCTGAACAATCAATTAAAGTTAAATTTGATCCTCGATTAACCTATTCTAAAACAGACATTTCTACGCGTTACGAAATGAGCAAACAATTAGAAGCACAGGGTAAAACCATTGCCGAAGTTGTAAAACAATTGGTAGAAAGTAAAAATGCGGTCAAAGAAATTTCTGATAAATTAGTTAAAACTGATAAGAAAAAGTACGCTGACCAGATAAAAGCGTCTAAAGAAATTACGAAAAAAATTGAAAATTTAATTGCAATCTATTTGGGTAAAATAGACAAAAGACAAGGGATTACTAGAAATGCAGAAGTTACCGTAAACCAACGATACGGAGCTGCAAGAGGTCCTTTGGCTTCTCGTTTTGGAAAAATAACCAAAACAGAAACCCAACTGATAACTAATTTTAAAGACGCATTAAAAGATGCGCTAAACAAAACAAATAATTTCTTTACTACAGATTGGAAAAAATACAAAAGCGAAGTTGAATCCATTCAAATTTCGCCCTTTAAGAAAACGAAACGGTTTTCTGCAAACTAATCTAAAAAACGAAGCGTAACTGCTTCGTTTTTTTTGTGCCTTTAATTTTAATACTTTAGCCAAAAATATTTTATAATGACAGCACCAATTTTTACAAATGACGCAATTGTTTTCGGACTATTAATGATCTCTCTGGGTTTTGTATTTTATACAGAATCAAAAACATCTGGTTTTTGGCCTAAATTTTACAAAATAGTTCCAGGGTTGTTTATGGCGTATTTTGTACCAGCAATATTTACTACTCTTGGTGTGATCGCTCCAGAATGGAAAACAACAAATTCTGCAGGAGAAATTGTAAAACATAGTTCTAGTTTGTATTATGTTTCTAGTCGATTTTTATTGCCTGCTGCGTTAATTTTAATGACATTAAGCATCGATTTAAAAGCCATTTTTAATTTAGGCTCTAAAGCATTGATCATGTTTTTTACAGGAACTGTGGGAATTATCATTGGTGGTCCCATTGCTATTTTATTGATATCCATTTTTTCTCCAGAAACTGTTGGTGGTGCAAATTTTGATGCTGTTTGGAGAGGACTTTCTACGTTGGCAGGAAGTTGGATTGGTGGCGGAGCAAATCAAACAGCCATGCTAGAAATTTACCAATACAATCCAGCAAAATATGGCGGAATGGTAATTGTGGATATCGTTGTTGCTAATATTTGGATGGCAGTATTATTAATTGGAATTGGAAAAAAAGACAAAATAGACAAGTGGTTAAAAGCGGATACTTCTGCCATAGAAGAATTGAAAGAAAAAGTAATCAACTTTACCCAAAAAGTAAAGAGGAATCCGTCGTTAACAGATTTGATGGTAATGCTAGCCATTGCTTTTGGAACTGTTGGTTTTGGGCATTTTTCTTCCAAATACTTAAGTCAATTTTTTAGTGGCTTGGTTGCAAATATAGCTTCACCAACTATTAAGAACATGTTTACTTTTTTAGACTCTCAATTCTTTTGGTTGATTAGTATTTCTACACTTATAGCCATTGCTTTGTCTTATACAAAAGCACGGAATTACGAAGGCGCTGGCGCAAGTAAATTAGGGGGTGTTTTTATTTATATTTTAGTAGCAACAATTGGAATGAAAATGGATTTAAATCAAGCATTTGAAAATCCGGGTTTAATTGTGATTGGTATCGTTTGGATGTCTATCCACGCTGGATTGTTGATTTTAGTTGCAAAACTCATCAAAGCGCCGTATTTCTTTTTAGCTGTTGGAAGTCAGGCAAACGTTGGTGGTGCCGCCTCTGCTCCTATTGTTGCACAAGCATTTCATCCATCATTAGCAACTGTTGGCGTTTTATTGGCTGTCTTTGGATATGCAATTGGAACTGTTGGAGCAATTCTCTGTACAATTTTACTAGAATTAGCATCAAAAGTTTAACAGAAATACGCATATTTGCAAACGCAAAAATTATACTTTATCAATGAAAAATTTACTTGTTTTAGGTTTCGCTCTACTAATTGTTTCTTGTTCTTCTAAGAAAGAAGGAAACATGATTGTAAACGGTCAAATAAAAGGATTAAAAAAAGGAACGTTGTATCTACAAAAGATCGTAAACGACACTCTTTTAAAAACAATAGATTCTGTTGCTGTTTTAGGAAGCGATCAATTTACATTAACTGCAAATGTAGATGAACCAGAAATGTATTATGTTACTTTTGATGGAAACACCACCAATAAATACATTACCTTTTTTGCTGATAAAGGGATTATTAATATTACTGATGATGTTGCTAAATTTGGAATAAACCCAGTAATTACAGGCTCTAAAAATCAAGATATCTTAAACAATTACACAAAAATAGCTAGACGTTTTAACGATCAAAATTTAGATTTAATTCAACGTAAATTTTACGCACAAAAATCGAAAAATAAAGATTCTTTAGCAATCATTCAAAAAGAGTATGAAAACTTATTGAGAAGACGTTATATGGTTACTGTAAACTTTGCGTTAAATAACAAAGACAATACGGTTGGACCTTATTTAGCATTGACAGAATTGGCAAACGCAAATATTAAATGGCTAGATACCATTAACAAATCGTTATCACCAGAAGTTAAAAACTCATTATACGGCAGAAAGTTAGACAAGTTTGTTACCGACATTAAAAAATCAGAAGTTAAAAAATAGTTTCTAAAACTCATTCAAAAAAACCGTTGAAAATTCAACGGTTTTTTTTATTGATCATAGACCCTAAAAAATACGTAATCGTACACTTGGGGTTCCTATTCTAATACTCGCTCCAGAAGATCTTCTATACCTACTTCTTTCATATTCATAATGCCCATTGTAATAAAAGCTTGCATGGTACTCGTAATAATACCCATGATGACAATGGCTATCGCAATGCGATCTATGTTCTGCATAGGCATCTCTTTTTCCTTCCATATATGCTTCGTAAGCTACTCTATCTTTTCTTTTTAAATCTTCCTCATAATTTTTCTGCTCTTTCCAGAATTTTTTCTCTTCAGATTTCGATTTTACTTTAAATTGTTGCTCAAACTTAGCATCTTCTTTTGCTCTTTTTTGATAATATTTCTTCTTATCTTCTTTGGTAACGGTTTTTGATTCCTGCGCATGTATAAAATTTGCAGAAAGAAATAACAGCACTGTCAAAATTGTTTTCATTGTTTTCATATCATTCGTTTTAATGTATCAGCAACTCTTTTTGTTGCTTCTACTAATAAGACAACTACAGCGCAATTTACCCTACCCTACAAATCATTTTTTTTATAAATTACACAACATCAATTGTCAGTTCGAGTGTCACGCTTTTTTGAGTGATGCATCGAGAACACACAAAACGAAATCAAGAATAAGAAAATTGTCGTTCTAAATTAAACCAATTAACTTGCTCAAAAAGCACTAGTGATGTCTAAAGCAACAAGACGTAGTTTTCTACAAAAAAGCATTTTAGGTGGTTTGTTTTATACGGTCGGAATTCCGTTTTTACAAGCAAACAATTCAATTGAATCTGTAAACTTAGATTCAGAATTCAAGTTAGAAACCAACAACTACAACCAAATCGATTGGAAAAAAATTAGAGCACAATTTTTGTTTCCGAAAAACAGACAGTATTTAAACACCGCTAGTTTAGGTCCGTCGCCAAGAATGGTTGTGAATACCGTTTGCAAAACCATTGAACAACTAGAAACTCAATGTAGTCACGGACATCATTTAACAAAAAAAACGCATCAACAAATTGCACAATTTTTAAATACCTCTGTAGATGAAATTGCCGTGATCAGAAATGCGACAGAAGGCATGAATATAATTGCCAGAACCTTGCGTTTAAAAGCTGGTGACGAAGTAATTATTTCTACTCACGAGCACGTTGGCGGTGCTGCGCCTTGGATGGCTTTGCAAAAAGATTTGGGCATTGTTGTCAAATTAATCGACTTGGATGTAGAGGGTGAAAAAAATTTACAAATCATCAAAAACGCGGTCACTTCAAAAACAAAAGCGATTGCTTTTTCTCATATTACCTGTACAAACGGGATGAAATTACCTGCCAAAGAAATTGCTGCTTTTTGCCGAAGTAAAAATATTTATTCTTGCATTGATGGCGCACAAGCATTGGGAATGTTTTCCATCGATTTAACAGATATACAACCAGATTTTTATACAAGTAGCGGACACAAATGGTTGTTTGGTCCAAAGGGAACTGGCGTTTTTTACATGCATAAAAAATGGATCAAAAAACTAAATCCTGTTTTTGTTGGCGCGTACTCAGACAGTAAATATGATTTAAATTCCTTAACAATGGAATACCGAGATTCTGTACAAAGAGAAGAATACGGAACACGAAACGCAGCCATTTCTTTAGGATTGGGAAGCGCAATTGAATTTATTTCAGAAATTGGAATTGAAAATGTTGCAAAACGCGGACGCGAATTGGCAAACTATTTTAGAAAAGGATTAAAAGACATTGTTGAAATAGAAATTTTAACTCCAGAAAACGAAAAATTTTCTGCTTCTATGATTACCTTTAAAATACACGGAAAAGACAATTTAAAAATCAATCAGCAACTAAATAGTGAGTACAAAATACGTTTGCGCGGAATTTATGAAAACAATTTAAACAGCATTCGCGTTTCATTTGCTATCTTTAATACTTTTAAAGAAATAGACAATTTATTGATTGCCTTAAAAGAAATAACCAAAAATTAATAACATCTCATTTTATGAAAAATTATTTAAAATTTTTAGCAGCCGCAGTTATCGTATTTGCAAGTTGTGATAATGACAAATCAGAAACCATTGAAGTTAGCAAAACAACCATTGGAAAACATATTGAACGCTTGGCTTCCGATGATTTTATGGGAAGAAAACCTTTTACCAAAGGAGAAGTAATTACCGTAAACTATTTAAAAGATGAATTTGAAAAACTAGGGCTTTTACCAGGAAACGGCGATAGTTTTTATCAAGATGTACCGATGGTAGAAATTACTGGAACGCCATCAGAAAACATGGTAATTGCTGGCAAAAAAGGAACATTCAATTTAAAAGCATTGAAAGATTTTGTGGCAACAACCAATAAAGTTGAAGAACATGTGAGTCTTAAAAACTCTGAACTTGTTTTTGCAGGATACGGAATCGTTGCTCCAGAATATGGTTGGAATGATTATGAAGGCATTGATTGGAAAGGAAAAACGGCGGTTGTTTTAATTAATGATCCTGGTTTTAAATCTGGAGATTCTACCTTATTTAAAGGAAACGAAATGACGTATTATGGTCGTTGGACGTACAAATACGAAGAAGCGGCAAGACAAGGCGCAGCAGGATTAATTATCATTCACGATACAGAACCAGCTTCTTATGGTTGGAATGTAATAGAGTCTGGTTGGAGCGGTGCTCGATTGATTATAGAAAGTGATGCTCCGCAACTAAATGTGGAATCTTGGATTAGCGGAGAAAGCGCAGCTAAAATGTTTGACGCATCTACCATGAAAGGAAAAGATTACAAAAAAATGGCTAGAGAAAAAGGGTTTAAACCAGTTCCGTTAGCGTTAAATGTTTCGGTTGATATTAAAAACAAAATCAAAAAAGACGTTTCTAAAAATGTGGTTGCCATGATTCCAGGAACCGACAGAAAAGATGAATATATTATCTATTCTGCGCATTGGGATCATTTTGGAATTGGAAAACCGATTGATGGAGATTCTATTTACAACGGCGCTGTTGATAATGCGTCTGGAACGGCAGGTTTATTAGCCATTGCTGAAGCATTTAAAAAAGGAAAAGCACCTAAACGCTCTATCGTATTTATGGCAGTAACCGGAGAAGAACAAGGATTGTTAGGTTCTGCGTATTATGCAGCGTATCCAATTTTTAATCCGAAGAAAACGGTGGCAAATATTAATATTGATGCGCTAGACAGTCCAGGAAAAATGAAAGACTTAACGATTACTGGTTTTGGACAATCTGAAATGGACGAATATGCCGAAGAAGCTGCGTTGCAACAAAACAGATACATCATTCCAGATCCTGTGGCAGAGAAAGGCTATTTCTTTAGATCAGATCATTTTAATTTTGCGAAAATCGGAATTCCGGCCTTGTACGCAAGTGGTTCTTATGAAGGATTTGACAAAAGTATTGAAGAAATAAAAGCCTACAATGCTTTTTACGAACACAATAAATACCACCAACCTTCTGATGAATACGATGCAGCAACCACAGAATTAAGTGGTGTACAATTAGATTTACAACTCTTTTTTAATGTGGGTAGTAAATTAGCAAACGAAGATTATTTCCCGAAATGGTATGATGGTAGCGAGTTTAAAGCGGCTAGAGAATAACAAATAAATAGGTTTACAATTTTTAGTATCTTTATTAAAAATTGTAAGAAATATTAAGAAAAATGCTAACTAACCAAGAAGCAAGTTATTTATTAGGTTTAGAAAAGGTTTTAACTAACCCGAAACAAATAATTGATTTATCTAAAAAGAAAAATAGATTGGAATTGATTTCACATCAAGATTCTGATTATGAATTTTGGGTTGAAATAACAACCAATCAAAAAATCATACTTAAAACTTCTATTCATCATTTAGAAAGTAATTCATTTATTGGTTTATTGAGAATTGATTTTAAAGGAGGTCATCATAATCCAGCAAATTTACTTCCTACTTTACCTGATTTTCTAATCCCATACGCTAACAAGTGGTTTGACCCAACTGAATCTCATATTCACATCTATGTTGAAGGCTATAAGCCTTTAGCTTGGGCAATACCATTAATTGATAGTGATTTTCCTGTTAAAGAAATTACTCAAGCATCAGACATATCGGATTTAATATTTAACTTTGCTCGGAGAATAAATCTAAAATCATTAATTTACATTCAGCAAGCAATACTTTGAATTGGGCAAATACATATGTGGACGATTATTATAACTGGTTAAGGGAGAAAACCTTTATTCAAAAGGATTCTAACACTGATTGGTTTCTAATAAACACCCCTTTTGTTGGAGCATTTAATGATACAATTGAAATTTATGCTCAAAAACACGGAAATCACTTAAAATTGAGTGACAACGGAGAAACTATGTCAAATTTAGAACTTCAGGGACTACATATTCAAGGTTCAAAAAGACGTAGAACAATTCTAGATACAATACTCTTAAATTATGGGGTTAAATATGAAAGTGACGAATTAACATTAGAGGCAAACATTGAAAATTTTCCGCAATCAAAGCACAACTTTCTATCGGCAATAATTGAGATTAATGATTTATATGTATTATCAAAACATAATGTTGCTTCAATTTTCAAGGAAGATGTTAGGAATTATTTAGATTCTCAAAATATAATTTACACTCCTGATTTTATATCAAAAGGTGCTACAGGCTTAGAATTTAATTTTGATTTTCAAATTGCAAAAAAGAATAAAGAGATAGTAATTAAATCATTCAACACAGTAAACAAATCAAATTTATCTACTTTTCTTTTTTCTTGGGACGATATAAAACCTGTTCGTGAAAAAATCACAAAAAAGAATGTAAATGCAATTGCGATTATAAATAATATTGATAAGGAAGTTCGAACTGAATTTTTAGATGCGCTTAAAACAAAAAGTGCTGATTTTATTCTTTGGTCTGAACGTGAATCTGAAAGAAGCAAGGAGCTTTTATCCGCATAAATCAATACTTAAAAGAATTGGTAAACAGCTTTTTAATTCATGTTCGTTTTAAAAAATGCTAACGAGTTTCTTAACATTTTTATTTGCTATATTAGTTACTAAATAACATCACTAAAATATCATGCTCACATCCATCAACCCAAAATTACCGATGCGTAACAAAAAAGTGACCAGAGATTTTTACATCCAACAATTGGGTTTTAAAGAATTTGGCACAACAGATTATGAGTATTATTTAATGCTAGAAAAAGACCAGATTCAATTGCACTTTTTTGAGTTTAAGGAGCTAAATTCAAAAGAAAATTATGGTCAAGTTTATATTAGAACAGACAATATTGAGAATTTTTATCAAACCTTATTAGATCATAAAACGAGGATTCACCCAAACGGTTTGTTAGAAACAAAACCTTGGGGACAAAAAGAATTTTCGATGCTCGATCCTGATAAAAACCTGTTAACTTTTGGAGAAGCTATTTAGAAATAAAAGACCAACCAACAAATTCCTAAAGTAAAAAATCACGCTTTCAACATGAAAAAAACCATTTCTATTATTGGCGGAGGACCTTCCGCTTTTTTACTGGCGGCTTTTTTAGATACTTCAAAATTTGATGTGACTATTTATGAAAAAAATAAAACAACTGGACGAAAATTTTTAGTTGCAGGAAAAGGCGGTTTTAACATCACGCATTCAGAACCGATGGAACAATTACTGAAACGTTATACACCTTCTGATTTTTTAGAAGAAGCATTACTAAATTTTACAAATACTGATTTTAGAAATTGGTTGAACCAAATTGGCATTCCGACTTATGTTGGAAGCAGCAAGAGAGTTTATCCGGAAGAAGGTATTAAACCGATTGAAGTACTAAATGCCATTCTTGCTTCTTTAAAAGAAAAAGGAATTGCCATTAAAGATGAACATATTTTTTCTGATTGGGACATTGATAACAATCCGATAATTAACAACAAATCCATTCAAACAGATTATACCGTTTTTTCTTTAGGAGGTGGAAGTTGGAAAATTACTGGTTCTGATGGAAATTGGCTAAACACCTTTGCTAAAAAAGGAATCAATACAACGCCTTTTGTGGCTTCAAATTGTGCATATCAAATCCATTGGAAATCAGATTTTATCAATAAAAACGAAGGAAGTCCGTTAAAAAACATCGCAATTTCTTGTGGTGGTACAACACAAAAAGGAGAAGCTGTGATTACCAAATTTGGCTTAGAAGGAAATGCTATTTACGGATTGAGTCCGAAAATTAGAGAAGAATTAAATTCAAATTCTAAAGCAACCCTTTTTATCGATTTTAAACCTTCGTTAACTTTAGAAAATGTGCTGTCTAAAATCAATTTATCAACACAAAAAAACACAACGGCAACGTTAAAGAAAGCACTCAAACTAAGCTCGGCGCAAATCGACCTTTTAAAAACTACGCTTTCTAAAGAGCTGTATTTAAATTCAGATTCGTTAGCTAAATTCATCAAAAAATTTCCACTAGAAATTATAAATACAGCTGAAATCGATGAAGCCATTTCTACTGTTGGCGGAATTGAATTAAATGCCATCACCAAAAATTTTAAACTAAAAAACTTACCAAATCAATTCTGTATTGGCGAAATGATCAATTGGGATGCGCCCACTGGCGGTTATTTACTACAAGCCTGTGCAAGTATTGGCGTATTTGTTGCAAAGCATTTGAATAAAATAAATTAAAAAAACTTCTAAAAAAATGCAATAATTTTAATTTGATTCGTCTTTATAGATGAAGATTTGTAAAAAAGAAAACTAATTCTTTATCAGATAAAAAACATTTGTATTTTTACTGGGTAAAACAAATTTATGGCTAAAGATTTAAGTACTTATCGTAAAAGTTACGAAAAACAAGAACTGCTAGAAAGCAATTGCCCAGAAAACCCGCTTGAATTGTTTCAACAATGGTTTTTAAATGCCGATGCTTCTGAAATGGTTGATGAAGCAAATGCCATGACCATCTCTACGATTGGTTTAGATGGATTTCCGAAAAACAGAGTTGTTTTATTAAAAAAATATACGTGGGAAGGTTTTATTTTTTATACCAATTACAATTCTGAAAAAGGAAAAGCAATTTTAGCAAACAACCATATTTGTTTGTCTTTCTTTTGGGCTGGATTAGAACAGCAAATCATCATTAAAGGGAAAGCAGAAAAACTATCAGAAAATTTATCTGACGGTTATTTTGAATCGCGCCCAGACGGAAGCAAATTAGGCGCTTGGGCATCAAACCAAAGTGAAGTTGTATCGTCTAGAGAAGAACTGGACGCACAATTAAAAAGCTACGAAGAAAAATACAATCAACAAGAAATTCCACGACCTAAACATTGGGGCGGATTTTTAATACAACCTATTTCTATCGAATTTTGGCAAGGAAGACCTAACAGAATGCACGACAGAATTCGCTATACTTTACAAGAAGATTTTTCTTGGAAAAAAGAACGATTAGCTTCATAATTTTCTATATTTACTTTATCAAACTTTAGAATGAAAACACTCTATATTGTTCGTCACGCAAAATCGTCTTGGGAATATGAAGGTATTGCAGATATCGATAGACCATTAAAAGAACGCGGCATTAAGGACGCACACTTAATCTCTAACTACTTAGCAGAAACAATTAACAAACCAGATGTTTTTGTAACCAGTAGCGCAAACAGAGCCTTGCATACAGCAATTATTTTTTGCGACAACTTTGGCTATCCATTATCTAACTTATACATTAAAAAACATTTGTATAATTTTAGTGATGGTTATTTGGTAAAAACCATAAAAGCATTAGATGACAGCTTTAATTCTGCTATTATTTTTAGTCACGATCACGGAATTAATACATTTGTAAATAAATATGGAGGCAAACCAATTGCACACGTACCAACTTGTGGCGTTATCGGAATTGAGTTTGATAATGAACATTGGAAAAGCATTAAAAAAGGAAAAACAACATTAATTGAATTTCCTAAAAATCATAAATAAAAAAAAGACGTTTGTTAGAAATTAAAAAATATGCTGCTATAGATATTGGCTCAAATGCCATACGTTTATTGATTGCAAATGTTATTGTAGAAAAAGATAAAGAACCTCAATTTAGAAAATCTTCATTGGTTCGTGTTCCAATTCGTTTAGGTGCAGATACCTTTGTTTCTGGAGAAATTACTCCTGAAAACACACAAAGAATGATTGAAGCGATGGAAGCTTTTAAATTGATAATGAAAATTAATAATGTAGAAAAGTACAAAGCTTGTGCAACTTCTGCCGTACGAGAAGCAGAAAACGGAAAAGAAATTGTCAAAGTTATTTTTGAAAAAACGGGCGTAGAAATAGAAATTATTGGTGGTAAAAAAGAAGCTGCAATTATTTCTTCTACAGATTTAAACGAATTGATTCAAAGTGATTCGTCTTATTTATATGTAGATGTTGGTGGTGGTAGCACAGAATTTACCATATTCTCTAGAGGAAAAATCATCAACAGCAAGTCTTTTAAAATGGGAACTGTTCGTTTGATAAACAACAGCAAAGCAGAAAATAAAATTATCTTTAAAGAGGTGCAAAAATGGGTTGAAGCCAACACAAAAGATCTAAAAAAATTATCTTTAATTGGTTCTGGTGGAAACATCAACAAACTGTTTAAAATGTCTGGAAGAACACTTGGCAAACCGATTTCTTATATTTACTTAAATGCACAATATCAATTCTTAAAAAACATGAGTTTTGATGATCGTATTTCTGAATTAAGTTTAAATCCAGATAGAGCCGATGTAATTATTCCTGCAACAAAAATCTATTTATCTGCCATGAAATGGAGCGGAGCTAGAAAAATTTATGTTCCTAAAATTGGATTGGCAGACGGAATTATAAAAAGTTTATATCGCAATAAATTATAAACTTTCTTCAACATAATTTGTAATTAGAGAATCAAACTTTTCTTGATCGTCTAAAAAACTGGTTTGTATTGGCAAATAATACAAATTTTCTAGTTGATTAGACAAGCGCACAAAATCTTTTTCGGTAGTTAGAATCATTTTATTTTCAGATTTTAACGCAGTAAATTTTTCTTTTAAATCAGTGATTTCCTTTTCCGTAAATTGATGATGATCTGAGAAATTTACGTGTTTAAATCTACAATTCAATGCTGATAGATGTTCTTCTAATGGTTTCGGGTTTGCAATTCCTGTCACCAATAAAACCTCGTATAAATTCAAGTCTGAAGTTTTAATTTCAGTATTATTATTTGACAACAAAACATCAGCATATTGTATTGATGAAAAGAAAATTGGGCCCTTAAAATATCTACGTATTAACTGTTGTAGTTCTTGTTTTTCTAGAGCATCAATTGTAGTTGGACATTTTGTAACAACAACCACATCAGCGCGTTTTGCACCAATTCTTCGTTCTCTTAAATTTCCTGTTGGCAACACAAAATCATTCGAAAACAATTCATTGTACTTTGTTAGCAGCACATAAAATCCTGCTTTTACTTTTCTATGCTGAAAAGCATCGTCTAATAAAAGAACATCCGTATTTTTTAATTGCTCTATTCCATGCACTCTGTTTTCATCAACAGCAACCGTAATATCTTTAAATTTTTTAGAAAACTGCAAAGGTTCATCTCCAACTTCTAAAGCGTTTTTGGCTTCATCAACCAGAATAAAACCGTTGGTTTTTCTACCATAACCTCTGCTTAAAACGCCCATTTTGTAATTCGATTTTAACAACTGAATTAAATATTCTATTTGAGGCGTTTTTCCGGTTCCGCCAACAGATAAGTTTCCAACAGCAATAATTGGTTTTTCAAATCTTGTTGATTTAAAAACACCAACATCAAAAAAGTAATTGCGAATAGTGGTAACTATGCTATAAATAATGGCAAACGGAAATAATAAAAATCGAATAAATTTCATTAGTACTAAAGTAATTAAAAATCTTAACTTTGGTTCTCGTTACAATTTTCTTTTTAAAAGAAAATTACACAAATTTATAGAGAATGAAAATACAAAACGTAACCAATTATTTAGAAGAATTAGCGCCACTTTCTTACGCTGAAAGTTTTGACAATGTTGGTTTATTAGTTGGTAATTACAACACAAAAGTTACTGGAGTTTTGGTGACTTTAGATAGTTTAGAAGCAACGGTTGACGAAGCAATTGCCAAAAACTGCAATTTAATTGTGAGTTTTCATCCTATTATTTTTGGCGGATTAAAAAAATTAAACGGCAACACATACGTAGAACGTGTTGTATTAAAAGCCATAAAAAATGACATTGCAATTTACGCAATGCACACCGCTTTAGATAACATAAAAGACGGTGTTAGCGGAAAAATTTGTACCGTTTTAGGTTTAAAAAATACAGAAATTTTAATTCCGAAATCGAATCTAAAAACCCAAGAAACTATTGGAATGGGGATGATTGGCGAATTAGAAACCGAAATGAATGAAGCCGCTTTTTTACAATTTGTAAAAACCACCATGAAAACAGCATGTATTCGCCATTCAGAATTATTAGGGAAATCAATAAAAAAAGTAGCTGTTTTGGGCGGTTCTGGAAGCTTTGCTATAGAAAATGCAATCGCCTTAAATGCAGACGCATACATTAGTTCCGATTTTAAATATCACGATTTTTTTAAGGCAGAAAAACAAATTTTGTTGACAGATATTGGACATTATGAAAGTGAACAATTCACAAAAAATCTTTTAGTTGAGTATCTTACAAAAAAATTCACTAATTTTGCAGTCATTTTATCAGAAAAAAGTACAAACCCAATTTATTACAGTTAAAACATGGCAAAGAAGAAAGAGGTTACGGTAGAAGAAAAATTAAGAGCATTATACGACTTACAATTAATCGATTCTAGAATTGATGAAATTAATAGCGTTAGTGGAGAATTACCTTTAGAAGTCGAAGATTTAGAAGATGAAATTGCAGGCTTAAACACTAGACTTTCAAATTATGCAGAAGACGTAGCAAACTTAGATACAGATATTAATAATAAAAAATTATTGATTGAAGAATCTAAAGGGTTGATGAAAAAATACGAAGAGCAACAAAAGAAAGTTAGAAATAACAGAGAGTTTGATTCTATCACAAAAGAAATTGAATATCAAGAATTAGAAATTCAATTAGCTGAAAAAAGAATTGGAGAATACACTGTTAGAATTGAGCAAAAAAATGAAATCATAAATGCTACTAAAGAAAAATTAGCAAAGCAAAATGAGCATTTAAAACATAAAAAAGCTGAATTAGACGGAATCTTAAAAGAGACTGAAAAAGAGCAAAAAATGTTGGTTGCAAAATCTACTGAATTTTCTGCAGCAATTGATGAACATTTATTAAGTGCTTATAAAAGAATTCGTACTAAAGTTAAAAACGGATTGGCAGTTGTATCTATTGAAAGAGGAGCTTCAGGTGGTTCTTTCTTTACAATTCCACCACAAGTTCAAGTAGAAATTGCTACACGTAAAAAAATTACGATTGATGAATATAGCGGTAGAATTTTAGTTGATGCTGATTTAGCAAAAGAAGAAAAAGAAAAAATTGACGCTTTAATTTCTTAAAGAAAATCAATCTTTAAAACATAAAAAAAACTCGGAGAAATTTCTCCGAGTTTTTTATTTTTATCTATGTTACTTCTTAATAATCCAATCTTTTTATATATTCTAATTTTTGTTCCCAAACGTTAATTTCATCTTTATAAGAATCGATATTATTTCTTACGTTTAACAATAACGGATTATCGTCTTTAGCATTAGAGAAAAAGCTTAAATTATTTTCTAATTGTTGTATTTCTTTATTAATTTCATCCATCTTTTTTCTAACAAATAATTGCTCAGAATTTAATTTATACCCATCTCCCTGAGCCATAAATCCATCGATTAAATTTTTATATTTAAGCATGGCTATTTCGTCTTTACTCAAAGACAATCCTTCTAACAATTTATCTATTTGCTTATAAAATTTAGATTCTATATGTCTTACACTTCTTGGCGTAGTTCCTAGCTCTCTCCATTTCTGAATAAACTCGTTGATTTCTTCAATGGTCGCTTTTTCTACTTTCTTAATTTCATCGAGGTAAGCTTTTTTCTCTTCGATAAAAACTTGTTGTTCTTTATTTAAATCGTCTTGCCTGTTATGAAATCTATCAAAATAATGGTTACAAGCAGCTTTAAAACGTTTCCAAATATCATCAGAAAATTTTCTAGGAACATGACCCACTTTTTTCCAATCTGCTTGAATTTTTTTCATTGCATTAGTAGTATTTTCCCAATCTTCACTTTCTTTATACGATTCGGCTAGTTCTATAAGTGCATTTTTTTTATCTAAATTATCTTGCTGAATGCTTTTCTCTTTTTTGTAAAAAACATTTTTTGCGGCATTAAACTTTTTAGTTGCTGCTTTAAATTTTAACCAAACTTCTTCGCTTTTGCTATAAGGTAATTTACCTGCATCAAAATATTTTTTTCTTAACGCTTCAATATCGTTAATGCTTTTTTGCCAATCGCTGTGTTTTTTATTTTTAGAAGTATCGTAATTTTCTATCGATGCTACAATCTCTAATTTTTTCTCAATAATTCCTTCATATTGAGATTTTAAAGACCTAAAATAATCGTGTCTTTTATCGTGTATTTTTTTACTTGCAGCACTAAATTTTTGCCAAACAGCTTCTCTATGTTCTTGAGAAACCGGACCAATATCTTCTTTCCATGCCTTATGATATTGCTGTAATTCTTTAAAAGCATCATTTACATTTTCTAATTCTGCCAACGCTTCAACTTTCTCAATCAATCTTAGTTTTTCTTCTAAGTTATTTTTGAAATCTAAATCTCTAAAGTCGTTGCTTAAATGCAATAAATCGTAAAATCGCTCTACGTGATGATGGTAATTTCGCCAAGTATCATTGTATTTATTTCTTGGTACTGCACCAATTTCTCTCCAACTTGCTTGTATCACTTTAAAGTTTTTATACATTGTTTGAGGATCTGCATTTTCAATTAACTCTTTAAGTTCATTGATTACAATATGGCGTTTTTCTAAATTATTTTTTAATTGTGTTTCTAAATTTGAGTAATATGCGTCTCTTTTCTTTTTATAATCAGACAATAAAGAATTGTATATCGCTTTAACTGGACTTGAATATTGAAAGTCGATAGAATTACCGCCTTCTTCTAAAAATGCTGCTTTCTTTTCTGCTAAAACTGCACCAAATTTGGCGTTAAAAGCATTTTTAATTGCATCTATATTTTTCTTTAGTTGTTGTACCGGAAAATCTTTTAGTAGCTTTTCTAACTCATTCGTCAAGTCTTCTAACTCCATGTTTTCATATGCTAACATTGGTATAGAGTTTCTTTCTTCATCTTTCTCAGCATCTTCCGCCACTTTCTCCTCAATCTCTTCAACAGCTTTATCTGTTGATGCCTTCTCCTCTACCGCTTCTTCTTCCTCTATTTTTTCTTCTGCTTCTTTTACTTCTTCAGCTTTTGGAGTTTCAGTAGGTATTACTTCATTTTCTTCTGGAGTTTGATTGATTTGATCTTCTGTATTCTCTTGATTTGTATCTAACATCTTATAATGTTTAAGGTTCCTTTTATTAATCCTTAAATATAGGGATGTATTACAAAATGACAAAAAAACTTCGCTTTTTATCACAAAATTTTAGCGATTCCAAATTTGCCAAGATTTTTCGGCTTGGAGTTGTAACATTTCGAGTCCGTTTTTAATTAATGCGCCTTTATTTTTACCATTTTGTAAAAATGTTGTTATTGCCGGATTGTAAATTACATCGTATAATAAATGTTGAGAAGTAATAAATTGATATGGAATCTCTGGACATAAATCTGTTTCGGGAAAAGTACCCAAAGGCGTAGAGTTAATGATTACCGTATGATTTGAAATTATTTCTTGAGATAAATTTGAATATAAGATTTCATTTTCTTTTTGTGGATTTCTAGAAGCAAAAATAAAATCGATGTCTAGTTTTTTTAATGCAAATGCAATCGCTTTTGATGCGCCACCAGTTCCTAAAATGAGTGCTTTTGTATGATGATTTTCTAACAAGGGTTTTAAAGAATTTAAAAACCCAAATACATCAGTATTAAAACCTTTAATAGATCCGTTTTTTAAAAACTTGAGGGTATTTACGGCACCAATTTCTTTGGCTTCTGCATCAATTTCTGTTAAATAGGATATAATTTCTTCTTTATACGGAATGGTAACATTCATTCCACATAAATCTTTCTGCTGCCTTAAAAGCGCCGGAAATTCTTTGATAGATTGCAAATCAAAATTATGATATTGATGATTTTCTAATTCTAATTCTTCAAATTTTTCTTTAAAAAATCCGCTAGAAAATGAATAGGAAATATTTCTTCCTAACAACCCAAATAAATGTTGGTTATTTTGCTTTTTTTCTTCTATCATAATAATCTATTCCTAAAATAATTGCAATACCAATTACAATATAAAAAATGGCAAACCAGGTTTCTGAATGAGAGAAATCTGGCAAATATCGTTCGTAATTCTGAACTATTTTATTTCCTTTTCCGTCTACTAAAAATTCACTGTTTTGAACTGCAAAAATTTTGTGTTTCCACGGCCAAACAATTCCTAAAGACCCCGCAATAAAACCAATGATAACTGCCGTAACAATTTGATGCCAACGTTTTAAAACATATCCTAAAACATGAGAGATTGAGACCAACCCAAAAGCTGATCCAGCAGTAAAAACAGAAATTATTTTTAAATATTTTATGTTTTGTGGAACATTTAAAACTTCAAAATTCCCAGACAAAATTCCAGTAACAACGGTAAACAATCCGTTTACAGAATCTACCAACAACAGCACATAATTGCCTAATAAAATTAAGATAAACGAACCGGACAGACCTGGAAACGTCATCCCAGAAACACCTATAATTCCGCATAAAAATACAAACCATAAATTGTCATTTTCTTGCGCTGGAGTCATAAAACTAATTCCAACTCCAACAGAGATTCCGATCACAAAAGAGAGTGTATTTTTAAAATTCCAATCGCCAAAATCTTTGTAAATATAAAATAAAGAGCCAATAATCATCCCAAAAAACCAACTCCAAACATACAATTCGTAATGTTTTAAAAAATAATCTAAAACTAAAGAAATGCTAAAATAACTAAACATACTTCCACCCATAATTAAGAGTAAAAATTGTCCGTTTACATATTGATAAAAACTTTTAAACCGTCCGTTTATGAGAAGTTTAAGTGCTTTTAAATTTATTTTTTGAAAAGAATAAATAAGTTCTTCGTAAAAACTCAACACAAAAGAAACCGTACCACCAGAAACTCCAGGAACTTTATTTGCAGCACCCATTGCCAATCCTTTAAAAAAGAGAGCGGTTTTCTGCAAAAAGGTACGTTCTAATTTCATTTTAATCTTTTTGAACGGCTATTTTTTCTAGTAGTAAAATCAACCCAAACCCAACCAATGCCAATAGAATTGCAAATACTAATTGGTTGTCTTCAAAATGAAAAGGAGAAACACTTTGTTGCTTTAAAGGAACTTCAATCCCATGAGAATTTGTTCTCCAAGTCAAGGTTTCTTTCCATGGCCAAATTTTATTTAAAGAACCTATAATAAAACCTGTCAACACTGCTAATGTGTAATTTTTAAAATCAGTAAACAACCACTTTAAAATTTTAGAAAACGTCAATAATCCAGTAATGGCACCTGCTGCTACAATTGCAATTATTGTAAAATCTCTATTATTTACAGCTGCCAAAATGGGTTTATACGCGCCTAATAATACTAAAATAAATGCTCCAGAAATTCCAGGTAAAATCATCGCACAAATTGCCAAAGCTCCAGCCAAAAACAAAAACAATGAGGATGAATTCTCTGTAACTAACGGATTTAACGTAGTAATATAATACGCCAAACCTGCACCAAGAATCAACAAAACAAAAGTAAAAACATTCCATTTTGTAAGTTGTTTTGCAATGTAAATAATACTTGCCAACACCAATCCAAAGAAAAAAGACCACAACAAAATTGGTTCGTTTTCTAACATCCATTTTATGGCTTTTGCCAAAGAAACAATACTGATGAAAATTCCAATCAATAAAGACAACAAAAACGATCCGTTTACTTGTATCCAAGCCGCTTTTACTCCCTTAGATTTCAAGGTTTTTAGCAAACTAAAATTTACGTTGCTAATAGAAGTTAGCAATTCTTCATAAATTCCAGAAATAAACGCAATCGTTCCGCCAGAAACTCCAGGCACAACATCTGCTGCCCCCATTGCCATTCCTTTTAAACCGATTATTAGATAGTCTTTTACTGTTCTACTCATTGGGTTGATTTTAATAAAGAAACGAAGATACAGGAATTTGTGAAAATAGTGATATTCTATTTTTTTTAGTTTGCCATTAAACATTTAAAACTTTAACTTAGCCTACAATTCTAATTAAATTAGAAATTATGTTTAGAAAAATAGCTCTTTTTTCGTTTTTTACAACGTTATTAATTGGTTGTAACAATCAAAAAGCAACCCCCATAAATGTATCTGAACTTACTATTTCAAAAATACATGATTCTTATCAAAAAGGAAATTATACAAGTGAAGAATTGGTAAATGAGTATATTAAAAGAATTCAAGAACACGATTCTGAAATCAACTCAATATCCATAATTAATCCTGAAGCAATTTCTATAGCAAAAGAATTAGATAAGGAGTTTAAAAGAACTAAAAAACTAAGACCTCTTCACGGCATTCCAATCATTATAAAAGACAATATCAATACTAAAAATCTTCCAACAACTGGAGGCGCCTTAGCTTTAAAAGATTTTATCCCTAAAGAAAATGCCTTTATTATTAACAAACTAATAGATGCTGGAGCAATAATTCTTGCAAAATCTAATATGGCAGAGTGGGCCTTTTCTGCAATGCATACAGAAAGTTCAACCAAAGGAACTACTCGAAATCCTTATAATTTAGAATACGTTCCAGCAGGATCAAGCGGGGGAACAGCTGCTTCTGTTGCTGCAAATTTTGGAACTATCGGGTTAGGAACAGATACTGGAAATTCTATTCGAGGTCCTTCGTCGCATAATGCACTTGTAGGATTTAGAACTACAATGGGTTTGATTAGTAGAGAAGGAATTATACCATTATTTTTAAGAAATGATGTAGTTGGCCCAATGGGAAGAACTGTAGAAGATGCAACTCGGGTAATGCAAGTAATGGCAGGAATTGACCCAAATGATGAAATAACATCCTATTCTAAAGGAAAAACTTTTAAAAATTACACGCAGTTTTTAAATAAAAATGGATTAAACGGTGCTAGAATTGGGGTTTTAAGAGAGTTAAGTGAAGATAATATTGACCCAGAAGTAAAAGTTTTATTTGAAAAAGCTATTGTAGATTTAGACTCTTTAGGTGCAGAAATCATAGACCCAATTATTATTCCAAATTTCTCGAAATTACGTCAAAATCAATGGTGTTCAGAATTTAAAAAAGATGTAGAAGCTTATTTGGCTACTTATGTTAAAAGAGATACTATGAAAACTATTGAAGATATTATTAGAGTTGGAAGCAAATCTAAATATGCTCGTGATAATTTAGCATCGGCAAGTAAAAAATTTACACGTTGGGGAGATGTAAAAGAAAAGTGTTCTAACGCCTATAAAGATCCTAGAAGAATTGCATTTAGAGAGGCAATAGAAAAAGTAATGGATTCATTAAATATAGATGCAATAATTTATCCTACTTGGAATAATAAACCTGCAAGAATTGCTTTTTTTGAAAAAGAATATCTGGGTGATAATAATCAAATAATTGCACCACATACGGGGCAACCAGCTTTTACTGTTCCAATGGGATTTACAAAAGGAAATTTACCCGCAGGAATTCAGTTTTTGGGAAGAATGTATGCAGAGCCAACGTTGATAAAACTTGCCTACTCTTACGAACAAGGAACACTACACAGAAAAGAACCAAAATTAAAATCAGCAAATAATTAAAGCAACTCACATGAAAAAAAATATCTTTTTATTACTGTTGATTACGATCGTTTCAATCAGTTGTAAATCAAAAGAAAAAAAAGCAGCTCCTGCGCAAAAGAAGGAAGCTCAATTAATTATTACGCCGATTGAACATGCAACAGCGGTTCTTACTTATAAAGATGTAACGATTTTTATTGATCCAACAGGAAACGCCGCTGCATTTGCAAACTTTTCTGCGCCAAATTATGTGTTTATTACTGATATTCACGGAGATCATTTGAATGTAAAAACATTGGAATCTTTAGACTTATCCAAAACGACAATTGTTGCTCCAAAAGCGGTTACAGATAAACTACCAGAAGGAATTGCAAAAGAAATTATCATCATCAACAACGGAGAAGAAAAAACATTTGGCGTTTTAAAAGCTGAGGCAATTCCGATGTACAATCTTAGAAAAGAAGCGTTGAAATTTCATACAAAAGGAAGAGGAAATGGCTATGTTTTTACAATCGACAATCAGCGAATTTATTTTTCGGGCGATACAGAAGACATTCCAGAAATGCGCGCCTTAAAAAATATTGATAAAGCTTTTGTTTGCATGAATTTACCGTACACAATGACAGTTGAAAGTGCTGCTGATGCGGTGTTGGAATTCAAACCCAAAGAAGTGTTTCCGTATCATTATAGAGGAACTGGAGGTTTGAGTGATGTTGCAAAATTCAAAAGTTTGGTCAACCTAGGAAACCCGAATATTAAAGTTGTTCAGTTGAATTGGTATCCTAATCAGAAATAAAGATTAATTATTTTAATTTTTAAAAATGAGAAAAAAAATAGCATTTCTTTTAATCTTAATTATTACTTCATGTGGTTACAAGGGAACAGATATTGAGAAGTTTCCAAATAAGATTTTAGAATTTAATGATTTACCTGATGAAATCAAAAACATTTATTTGAATCAATGGAAACCAAATGCTTGGGATACTTTTGAGAAAAATGGTTACGTTATCAATCTAGACAGTATAAACTATGATTTCAAATATAATAATACAGCAATAACTGGAGTAAGGCCTGGAGCAAAAATTTTTACTGTAAATAATAAGAGTTTTTTTCTAAAAAGAAATAGCAATAAAGAACAACCTCCTTTTATTTTAAAAAATAAAAATATTTATTTTCAATTATCTAGGAATTCTAATGAAATGAATTTATTAAACTTAACTGATTTAAAAAAATGTGTTTTTAAAAAATACGATATTTCTAAAGCGATAAAAAAATAAGTCAACAACATCATTAGTAACTACTCCGTAGCTTTTAAATAATTGGTAATTACTTTTTGCACTTTGGCATTGTCAAAAACTGTTGGATACAATTCTTCAATAATTTTTCTGTAATCTGCGTCAATTGCAAGTCCATTCTTTAAATGAATCAAAGCGTATTTCTCTTTAAAAGTCAATAGAAACAAACCACACAAACGATATTCAATTTCTGCAAATTGTCTGTAGGTATTTTTTGCTTTAATCATTGTTTTTAAAGCTTCTTCAAACTCGCCTAAAAACAACAACACATCTGCCAAACCAACATAAATTTCTAACGAAAGATCGTCTAAATTCAAACACTTTTTAAAAGCTTTTACCGCTTCCTCATAAAAATTTAATTTTAAATTTATCTCTGCATATTTTCTCCAATACATCGGATTTGAATCATCAATATGCAAGGCTTTTTTAATATAATATAAGGCTTTCTGGTATTGCTTTTCTTCTTGAAACAAATTGGTTAACAGCAACCAAGCCTTGTCTAATAACGGATCTTCATGCACCGCTTTCTTAAAGTATTTTGCTGCAGCATCTAAATCATTTAATTTCTGATAACATTCTCCGATTCTAACAAATACAAATGCCGTTGGATCGTCTAATTCTAACGTAATTAAGTAATTCTGAATCGCTTCTTCGTAACGTTCTAATTCTTCTAATGTTTTTGCTTTTTCTAAATATCCGCCGATAAAAGATTCATCAATAAGTACCGCATAATCAAAAGCTCTTAACGCTTCTTTAAATCTATTTAGCACAAAATATTGTCTTCCTAACTGATGCCAAGCAACTTCGCAATACGGATTTGAATCTATATAATTGGTTAAATACACAATTGCTTCTTCGTGGTTGTTTTCCATATCAAAACAATAGACAACATTATATAAAGATGAATAATCTTCATAATCTACATCAATACAATTGGCAAAATTTAATCGTGCATTTTCGAAATCGTCTAAATACAAATATTCCATACCAACCATAGACCAAATATCTGCAGGATCGTCAGTAACTGCTAAAATTTGATTCAACGTTGAAATCGCTTCAACATGTTTATCATTTTTAGATAAAATAATTGCTTTCTGAATTAACAATTCTTCATTGTTTGGTGCAATTGCTTCTATTTCGTTAATTAAAGTTGTTGCATTTTGTAGTTTGTCTTCAAAAATTAACAGCTCTACTTTCAATAATTTTAATACAACAGAAGTTGGATGTTGCTCCAAGCCTAACTTCACCGCTTTGTTTGCCAGAGAATGTTTTCCATTGTCTAAATAATGCTGAATAATTTCTTCAAACTCAACAGAGTCAAAGAAATACACATTATTTGTTTTTAACATGGACTCGAATTTTGATAGTGACATAGGCTTCTAATTTTATCATCAAAAGGAAAAAATAAAAATGAGTATTCCCTTTTTATTCGATTAAACAAATTGTAATAATTTAGTTGTATTACAGAATTAAAAGTACTACAAGTCTTGGCGCACTTTTATAAAAAGTGGTTTACTTTTCAACAAATTAATTAACAAAAATTACACCCTTTTTAAAATGCTATTCAGTAAAATTTTGCGAATCCTTTTATTTACACTAATTTTGCGTAGTATTAATTATCAGTTTTACTGATTTATTCCAGATTAAATCTGGGCATTTTTCTTATGAGCTCGAAGGTATTATTAAACTCGAAAGAAATTGAAATTATCTTACATCGACTAGCGTGTCAGCTTATCGAAAACCACAACGATTTTTCTAACACTGTTTTAATTGGCTTACAACCAAGGGGCATTTATTTGGCCAATAGAATTGCAGCTATTTTAGTCAATGATTACCAGATTAAAGATTTAAAATTAGGCTTTCTAGACATTACTTTTTATAGAGACGATTTTAGAAGAAGAGATTCTCCTATCGATGCGAGCAGTACAAAAATTGATTTTTTAATTGAAGATAAAAACGTGGTTTTAATTGATGATGTTTTATTTTCTGGACGAAGCATTAGAGCTGGTTTGTCTGCAATCAACGATTTTGGAAGACCAAGTTTGGTAGAATTATTAGTGCTAATTGACAGACGATTTAGCAGACATTTACCAATTCAGCCTAATTATAGAGGAAGACAAGTTGATGCCATCAACCAAGAAAAAGTAAAAGTTTGCTGGAAAGAAACACACAAAAAAGACGTAGTTTATATAGAACAGAATTCATAAAATGAAACAACTAAGCGTAGACCATTTATTAGGCATAAAATATCTGAACAAGAACGATATTGATCTTATTTTTGAAACTGCCGATCATTTTAAAGAAGTTATCAATAGACCGATTAAAAAAGTTCCTTCGCTTAGAGACATTACCATTGCCAATTTATTTTTTGAAAACAGCACAAGAACAAAACTTTCTTTTGAATTGGCTGAGAAACGACTTTCTGCAGATATTATCAACTTTTCTGCAAGTCAATCTTCCGTAAAAAAAGGAGAAACATTAATCGACACGGTAAACAATATTTTATCAATGAAAGTTGATATTGTGGTAATGCGTCATCCAAATGTTGGCGCCGGAGTTTTTTTATCAAAACACGTAAATGCAAAAATTATAAATGCTGGTGACGGCACACACGAACATCCAACACAAGCCCTGTTAGATTCGTATTCTATCAGAGAAAAATTAGGAAGTGTAAAAGGAAAAAAGATTGTAATTGTTGGCGATATTTTACACTCTAGAGTTGCATTATCAAACATCTTTGCATTGCAATTACAAGGCGCAGAAGTGAAGGTTTGCGGACCTACAACCTTAATACCAAAATATATTACCAGTTTGGGAGTTACTGTAGAAACCAACTTAAAAAAAGCATTGAATTGGTGTGATGTTGCCAACGTTTTACGCGTGCAACACGAGCGAATGGATGTTAATTATTTTCCTTCAACCAGAGAATACACACAACTTTTCGGAATCAACCAACAAGTATTGGATAGCTTAGACAAAAAGATTGTGATTATGCATCCAGGACCAATAAATCGCGGTGTAGAAATTACAAGTGATGTTGCAGATTCTAACGAATCAATCATTTTAAATCAGGTTGAAAACGGCGTTGCAGTTAGAATGGCGGTTATTTATTTATTGGCGCAACAGATCAAAAGATAATTTGTTTTCTTAACCACTATTCTTATGAAAATTTCTCAAAAAGACAACTACATTCTTATTTCATCTACCGAAAATTCATTTGCTGAATTTATAAAAGCATTTAAAGCAGAAAAATTAAATGTTGCAAAAAATCACACAATTCTTGAACTTTCTGAAAATCTTAACACAACCCTAAACGATTTGTCTTTATTTTTGGATATCGCTACAAATTACAGCGCAAATGGCATGTCTTTTGTAGTAGTTTGTAACGAAATTGATATTGACGAAATTCCTGATGAAATTAATGTTGTACCAACATTACAAGAAGCAGAAGATGTTTTAGAAATGGAAGTAATAGAAAGAGATTTAGGTTTTTAAAACCCTTTTATTTTTCAAAAAAAACAACAACTAACAAATGGTAAAAAAACTACTTTTTATTTTATTTTTATGCTTTTCAACTGCTGTTTTTTCTCAAAAAACCTTGCAGAAATTAGCTGCTGCTCCAAATCCGTTTATTAGCTCAACAAACATACAATTTAACGCTACAAAAAATCAAAATGTGCTTTTAGTCATTAAAAATGTGCTAGGAAAAACTGTTTTTTCTAAAACATATACTGCTAAAATTGGCAGTAATAAAATCACTTTTAACAGAAACAACTTACAATCTGGAATGTACATTTATGCCATTAGAAGCAGCAATGAAATGATTTCGAAACGCTTTGTTATCAAATGAGTTTACAGTTAACTATTTTAGGTTGTCATTCTGCAACACCACGAGTAAACGCACATCCAACAGCGCAATATTTAGAAATAAATAACAGTCATTTTTTAATTGATTGTGGCGAAGGAACTCAACGTCAAATGCGGAAATACAAAGTTGGTTTTGCAAAAATCAATCATATTTTTATTTCTCATTTACACGGCGATCATTTCTTTGGATTAATTGGTTTAATTTCTACATTCGGAATTTTAAATCGAGAAAAAGAACTCCATATTTACGGTCCAAAAGGCATCAAAGAAGTTACTAATTTGCAATTAAAAGTTTCGAAAACTTATTCGAAATTTGATGTTATTTTTCATGAATTAACATCTAAAAATAGCGAACTAATTTTTGAAGATGATAAAGTTTCTGTAAGTACAATTCCGTTAAACCACAGAGTCTATACCAACGGATTTCTATTTAGAGAAAAAGCTGCTGCCAGAAAGTTACACATCGAAAATGTACAGCAATATCCAGAAATACAAACCTGCGATTATCACCATATAAAAGCAGGAAAAGATGTAGTTTTAGAAAGTGGAGAAATCATTAAAAACGAAGAACTCACCTTGCCTCCAGCAAAAACAAAAAGCTATGCTTTTTGTAGCGATACTTTGTACAAAGAAGATATTGTTCCTATTATAAAAGGTGTAGATTTATTATATCATGAAGCTACTTTTTTATCAGACAGAGAAGATTTGGCAAAAAAAACAAAACATTCTACAGCAAAACAAGCCGCACAAATTGCATCGCAAGCAGATGTAAATCAGCTGGTTATTGGTCATTACTCTAGCCGATACAAAAATATTGAATTGTTTAAAGAAGAAGCTGAAAAAATTTTCCCGAAAGTTACTTTAGCGGAAGCTGGAAAAAAGATATTCCTATAAATTATCAGTACTTCTAATCAATTTATTTTTTTTAATATTGATGGATGCTTAACAACACCAACGTACACGCAACTTCGGTTTCAATATTATTTTCTTTCAGTAATTCTAAAAATTCAGCATTTTCTGTCCCAGGGTTAAAAATTACGCGTCTTGGTTGTAAGCCAATTACATATTTATAATACTCTTTTTGCCTCGTTGGATTTAAATATAAAGTTACAGTATCAACATCTTTAAAAGGTACTTTTTCTACCTCGATTTTAACATCTAAAACAGTTCCTTTTTTTGCTCCTACGGCAAAAACATCAATATTATTTGCTCTTAATTTTTGAATCGCTTTATTCGAGTAACGTTCTGTGTTTACTGATGCTCCAAGTACTAAGGTAGTTTTTTTCATTTGTTAATATTATGTTAAAGAGTATTAATGCAAGTAACAAAGATAAGAAATATAGCGTCTATCAAGCATCAAATCAAAACAACTTAAAATACATTTTATGAAAAAATTAATACTTCTTTTTGTTTTAACATTTAGCGTTAGTTTGCACGCACAATTAGACAAAAGTAAAATTGCGAAACCAGGAATAATTTTCGGTAAAGTAATAGACAAAACAACAAAAGAAACTTTACCCTATGTAAATATTGTAATTAGAGATATAGCCAAAAAAATTATAACAGGAGGAATTACCGATTTAAACGGGAATTTTAAAGTAAAAGATATTCCGGAAGGAGTTAGCTTAGTAGAAATTCAATTTATTGGATACAAAACATTCACAAAAAAAATACTTATTAAAAGCGGAAATTACAGAATGAATCTTGGTACAATTCCATTATCAGAAGATGCAACAACTTTAGATGAAGTTGAAATAAGAGCAGAACTTTCTACTGTCACACAAAAAATTGATAGAAAAGTAATTAATGTTGGAAAAGACTTAACTGCTGCTGGTGCAACAGCTTCTGAGTTATTAAACAATGTACAATCTGTAAGTGTAGATAGTCAAACTGGCGCTTTGAGTTTGCGTGGAAATAACAATGTTAGAGTGTTGGTTGACGGGAAACCAACCAATATTAGCACGGCGCAATTACTACAACAAATTCCGTCTACTTCTATAAAAAGTATTGAATTAATTACAAATCCATCTGCAAAATACAATCCAGAAGGGATGAGTGGAATTATCAATATCATCTTAAATAAAAGTGCAAATATTGGTTTTAATGGTTCGGTTAACACTGGTGTTACTCAAGGAGAAAACACGCGTTTTAATGGCTCTTTAGATCTGAATTACAAAACCGGAATTGTAAATTTTTACACCAATTATGGCTTTAATAAAGGAGATCAACACAATTTTGGAAGTGTTACAAGAACTGGCACAAATGCATCATTACAAGAGTTTGATTTCTTAAACAGTAATGAGTCTCACTTAATAAAATTTGGAGCAGATTTTTATATCAATGACAAAAAAACATTCTCTGTATATACTACTCAAAATTTTACAGATGCATTAGGAAATGCTTCAACAAAAGTTTCTCAAAATGGCAATTTGCTTATCAATGCTCCTTTTACTTCTGACATGAGCGGAATTAAATCTAGCGTGTACAACATGAATTACAAAGTGAATTTTGAAAAGAAAGGACATAGTTTAGAATTAGAAGGAACCTTTTCTAACTCAAAGCAACCAGAAATTGCAACATACAGTCAATTGATAAATCCAAGTTCTTTTTCAAATGTTATAAAAAATGACCGAGATAACACATTATTTAACATCGATTACACAAATCCTGTTACAGAAAATGCAAAAGTAGAATTAGGAGCTGAAGTTCGTATCAATAAAACTTTAAACATGAATACAACCACTCAACCAGGTTTTAACAATTCTTCTTTTACATATGATAGAAAAATATATTCTACTTACTTTAACTACGGATATAAGATGAATAAAATAACCATGCAATTAGGTGCTCGTGCAGAACTATATATTGTAGAAGGAATGTTTAATGAAGACACTAAAGCTTCTGCAAGCTATAAAAGCGATATCTTAAGTTTATATCCATCTGCTTTTGTAACCTACAGCGCATCAGATAAAAATCAATGGCAATTTAGTTATAGCAGAAGAGTTGATAGACCCTCAATAAAACAAGTAAATCCGATTAGAGAATGGAGTACGCCTTTAGTAACTTCTTTAGGAAATCCAAACTTATTACCACAATTTACCAACTCTTTTGAAGTAAATTACACAAGACAAATAAAAGGTGGCTCGGTAACTGTTGGAACATTCTTTAGAAGAGTAAATGATGAAATTTCTACTATTTTATATAAAGATCCAAACGACGCAACAGACACAAAACAGATAAAATCTGATGCCAATTTTGACGGAAATAACAGGTATGGTTTTGAAATGTCTACCAATTATAAAATTGCAAATTGGTGGAGAGCAAATGCAAGTTTAGATTTCTATTCTCAAACATTAAAAGGTTTGGTTGCTAACGTACAAAGTGAAGTTACAAACTCCGCTTTTAATATAAGAGTTAGCAATAGTTTTACGGCAACAAAGAATTTACGTTTTCAATTATTTGCAATGTATAGAGGCGAAAATAAGAATTTACAATTTGATGTTTCTCCAATGTGGATGGTAAATTCTGGAGCAAGTTACAGCGTTTTAGACGGAAAAGGAAACTTTACTTTTAGAGTAAATGATATTTTTAACTCCATGAAATTTAAATTCAACTCTACAACTCCATTTACACAAAGCGGACAGTTTCAAGGCGAAAATCAATCGGCTTATATTGGCTTTAATTACAGGTTTGGTGGTGGTAAAAACCGCGCTAAAGGTAGAAGAAATAGAGATAAAAACGAGAAACAAGGTGGTGGTTTCCTATAGCCAACAAAAAACCAAGTATAGTATTTGAATTAAAAAACCGAAGCAAAATGCTTCGGTTTTTTATCTTTTATCTTTCGTAATCATTTTATAACTACCACCGTATAATTACAGAACCCCAAGTAAATCCGCTTCCAAAAGCAGCCAACACAACCAAGTCGTTGTCTTTTATTTTACCCAATTCCCACGCTTCTGTTAATGCAATAATTACAGATGCTGCTGTGGTGTTTCCGTATTTCATAATATTGTTATACACTTTATCATCTTCGAGTCTAAACTTGCGTTGAATGAATTGTGCGATTCTTAAATTTGCTTGATGCGGAATTAACATATCAATATCTTCTTTATCTAAACCGTTTGCTTCTAACCCTTCTACAATTGCTTCAGAAAAACGAGTAATTGCGTGTTTAAATACAAATTGTCCGTTCATATACGGATAATACGAAACGTCATCAGGATTGTTTTCTGCCATAATTTCTGGAACCCAACGATGTGTAGATGGACCTTCTAAAACCAATTCTTTTGCGTGTTTTCCTTCAGAATGTAAATGAGACGACAAAATTCCTTTTCCTTTTTCTTCTGATCTCGATAAAATCGCCGCTCCCGCTCCATCGCCAAAAATTACAGACACATTTCTTCCTCTTGTAGAGCGCTCTAATCCGCCAGAATGATTTTCTGCACCAATCACTAAAATGTTTTTATACATTCCGGTTTTGATAAATTGATCTGCAACAGACATCGCATAAATAAATCCAGAACATTGGTTACGAACATCTAATGCGCCAATTGTTGGCATTTCTAGTAAATCTTGAATTTGAACTCCGCCACCAGGAAAATACATGTCTGGACTCAACGTTGCAAATACAATAAAATCGATATCATCTTTTGTCAATCCAGCACGTTCAATAGCAATTTTAGAAGCTTTTGCTCCCATCACAGCAGTTGTGTCGCCCGTTTTTGGATCAATCCATCTGCGTTCTTTTATTCCGGTTCTTTCTTGAATCCATTCATCACTCGTTTCCATCCATTGCTTTAAGTCATTGTTCGTTACAACATTATCCGGAACGTAATACCCTAAGCCTATTATTTTTGAATTATACATCATTTTCTACCTCTTTTATTGCATTAAAATTTAGTCTATCAAACTTACTAAATTTATTTTTATATATTTACAAAGTTAATGATTAACAAAAAGCACAAACAACTATAACCAAACTAAATGGAACGTCAATATTTTTTATTGGCGTTTTTTTATGTCAGTTTGTCACAAATCTTCTTTTGGTATTTTATTTGACTATTAGTAATTGAAATAAACGAATTGTCAGTTCGAGTGAATTTTAAAGAACGATAAAATTAGTATCGAGAACAAAAGACTTCTCGATACCATTTTCAAAAAAGAAAATCACTCGAAGTGATAGTAATAAATTAAAAATCTAAAATAAATATAAAATTATGAGTAAAGGAAACATTAATGTATCGGTAGAAAATATTTTTCCGTTAATTAAAAAATTCTTGTATTCTGATCACGAAATATTTTTACGTGAGTTAATTTCTAACGGAACAGACGCAACTACAAAATTAAAGCACTTAATTGCTATCGGCGAAGCCAAAGTAGAATTAGGTGATGCTAAAATTGAAATTAGCATCGATAAAGACAAAAAAACGCTTACCATTAAAGATAACGGAATTGGAATGACGGCTGATGAAGTTGAAAAATACATCAACCAAATTGCCTTTTCTGGTGCTGAAGAATTTTTAGAAAAATACAAAGACGACAACAACGATACAGGTGTAATTGGTCATTTCGGATTAGGTTTCTATTCTGCATTTATGGTTGCAGAAAAAGTAGAAATTATTACCAAATCTTTTAAAGACGAGCCAGCTGCTCATTGGACCTGTGATGGTTCTCCAGAATACACCATTGAAGCACACGACAAAACGGAAAGAGGAACAGAAATTGTTTTACACATTGCAGAAGATTCTTTAGACTTTTTAGAAGATTCTAAAATTGGTGGATTGTTAAACAAATACAATCGTTTTAATCAAATTCCAATTAAATTTGGAACAAAAAAAGAAAACGATCCAACCTTTACTCCAAAAACAACAAAAGACAAAGACGGTAAAGAAACTACAGAGCCGCACAAACAAATTGACGTTGATAACATCATCAACAATACAACACCAGCGTGGACAAAAAAACCTGCTGATTTAGAAGATGAAGATTATAAAAATTTCTACAGAGAATTGTATCCAATGCAATTTGAAGAATCGTTATTTCACATTCATTTAAATGTTGATTATCCGTTTAACTTAACAGGAATTCTATATTTCCCAAAGTTGAGTCCGAATATGGACATGCAAAAAGACAAGATTCAATTGTATCAGAATCAAGTTTTTGTAACGGATAATGTTGAAGGAATTGTTCCTGATTTCTTACAAATGTTAAAAGGTGTTATTGATTCTCCAGACATTCCGTTAAACGTTTCTCGTTCTGGTTTACAAGCAGACGGAGCGGTGAAGAAAATCTCTGGGTATATCACCAAAAAAGTGGCTGATAAATTAAACTCGTTGTACAAAAACAATCGTGAAGATTTTGAGCAAAAATGGAACGATATCAAAGTAATTATCGAATACGGAATGTTATCTGACGATAAGTTTTTTGACAAAGCACAAAACTTTGCATTGTATCCAACGGTAGATAATACATTCTTTAATTTAGAAGAATTAAAAGAGAAAACAAAAGACGCGCAAACGGATAAAGATGGAAATCAAATCATTTTGTACGCTGCAAATAAAGACGCACAACACAGTTATATTCAAGATGCAAAAGCAAAGGGATATGAAGTGTTATTGTTAGATTCTCCAATTGTTGGACATTTAATTCAAAAAATTGAAGGTAGCAACGAAAAGTTGAAATTTACGCGTGTAGATTCTGATCATATTGACAATTTAATTAAGAAAGACGACACCGTTATTTCTAAATTATCTGACGAAGAAAAAGACAAATTAAAGCCAATTATTGAAGCTGCTGTTCCTAAAGAAACCTATACAGTTCAGTTAGAAGCGATGGATTCTTCAGCTTCACCGTTTTTAATTACGGTTCCAGAATTTATGCGTAGAATGAAAGAAATGAGCGCATCTGGTGGTGGAATGATGGGAATGGGAAATATGCCAGACATGTACAATCTGGTAGTAAACACAAACCACGAATTGGTTGGTGAAATTTTAAATACCAAAACCGCTAAAAAACAAGAACGCTTAATTAAACAATCTTTTGATTTGGCTAAGTTATCTCAAAACTTGTTACACGGTGAAGAGTTGACCAACTTTATCAAACGTTCTTATGAATTGATTAAGTAGACACGAAGTGTCATTACGAGGAATGTCAGTTCGAGCAAAGTCGAGAACAAATGACGTGGCAATCTCATAAATAAACCAAAACCTCTTTGTGAAAACAGAGAGGTTTTTTATTTGACTTTCTGACAAAAATCAGCTAACTTCGTTTAATTCCTGATAGAATGAATTAAAACTCACGGTATCATAATAGTTCCCAGCAATTAAAAAAGACAAAACAGAATTAATGAAAGAGTTACTAGAATATCTAAATAGTATTCAACGATTGACTGATAAATCCCAAAAAGCACTTTCATTAATTTGCACAGAATTAACTGTTAAAAAAAACTCAAACCTTCATCCAATTGGACATACTTGTAGGAACATTTATTTTATTAAAAATGGATTGTTATGCATCTATTATTTTAAAGAGGACATTGAAATAATAGAAAGTTTTGAATTTGAAAATTCAATTGTTGCTAGAGCAGATAGTTTATTCAAAACCGAACCTTCACGTAAAGGAATTAAAGCCATTGAGAGTTCAGAGTTAATTGCCATTAATTCCTCCAAACTATTCGATTTATATGATAAACATCCTGATATTGACCGATTGTTTAGGAAGATATATGAAAATGCTTATGTAGAATTAGTTAACAGAGTTGAAAGTATTCAATTTCATACAGCAGAAGAACGTTATCATAACTTATTAAATCAATCCAGACAAACTATCCTAAGAGTACCTTTAAAGCTTATTGCTTCTTATTTAGGAATCACACAAGTCAGTCTGAGTAGAATCAGAGCAAAAAAGTAATTATTTAACATTTGTAAAGTATTTTCTTTTTATTCTTCCTGACTTTTGTAATAAATCAAAGAATATGGATAATATAAAGTTAGGATTGAAAGAAAATTGGAAACAATTTACATTACTGGTTGTTGTAAATGCTTTTGTTGGGGGTATGGTTGGTTTAGAACGTTCCATTCTTCCTGAAATAGCCGAGAAAGAATTTGGATTAGTTGTAAAAACAGCAATATTATCATTCATTATTGTTTTTGGTATTACCAAAGCATTGACCAATTATTTTGCAGGCACATTAGCAAATAAATATGGCAGAAAAAAACTATTAATACTAGGTTGGATAATTGGAACACCAATTCCTTTTATATTAATGCTTGCCCCTAATTGGAACTGGATAATAATTGCCAATATTCTATTAGGAGTTAATCAGGGTTTAGCTTGGAGTAGTACAGTTGTGATGAAAATTGATTTAGTTGGAGATAAGCAACGTGGTTTTGCAATGGGACTAAATGAATTTGCGGGTTACTTGTCGGTCGCAATTGTAGCCTTTTTAACAGGTTGGATTGCTAGTGTACACGGTTTAAGACCCTACCCTTTCTATATTGGAATTATTCTAGTCATATTAGGTTTAATCTTTAGTATCTTTTTTATTAAAGACACTAAACATCACGTAGCTAAAGAATCAAAATCGAGTACCGTTCCTTTCTTAAAAAATATTTTTCTGGATACAACTTGGAAAAACAAAAACTTAGGCTCTGTTTCACAAGCAGGACTAGTTAACAACCTAAATGATGGAATGGTTTGGGGTGTTTTTCCATTATTATTAGCAAGTAAAAACTTCACTATAGAGCAAATAGGAATAATTACAGCAATATATCCTGCCGTATGGGGAATAGGACAATTATTTACAGGAAAAATGGCTGATAAATATCCTAAAAAAGAAATGTTATTTTGGGGGATGCTCCTACAAGCCATTACGCTTTTACTATTTGTTTTTGCTAATAGTATGTCTCAGTATATCATTCTATCTTCAATTTTAGGTTGGGGAACAGCAATGGTTTACCCTACTTTTTTAGCGTCTATTGCTGAAAACACCAATCCAATAGATAGAGCAAAAAGTATTGGAATTTTTAGATTATGGAGAGATTTAGGTTATGCAATTGGCGCAATATTAACAGGTTTAATAGCAGATGCCTATAACATAAATAGTTCAATTGTATTTATTGGAGTACTTACCTTAATATCTGCAATTATCATCAAAGCAAGAATGAAAACTAATACAAGTTGTATTTCAAAGCAAGATATTCAAAAAAAGAAAAATTATACAATCATTGATGTAAGAACTAAAGAAGAACGAGAAACTGGGTATATCGTCAATTCTATTCATATTCCAGTCAGTGAACTTGAAAGCAGAATTAAAGAACTTCCCACAGACAAACTTTATGTTACTGCTTGCGGAAAAGGGGGGTGGAAGGTCAATTAAAGCATCTGAAATATTGCAATTAAACAAGTATAATGCAATTTGGCTTTGTGGTGGAACACTAGGTTGGATAGAAAAAAAAGCTGGTAACAGTGTATAAAAATAATAGCGGTTTAAGTACTAAATTCAAAGTGAGTATCTTTGCACAAAGTTTAGTAATAAATTGAGAGTTAGACCCTTAAAATCCGCTACTATTCTTATACTAACCGTTAAACGAAACATCCAAATTGCACAACATTACCAAAGCCAAACTAACAGACGCAAAAATCTTAGCTCAACTTGCTAAAGAAACTTTTTTACCAGCGCACGGACATTCTGCTTCTAAAGAAGATGTAGATATGTATGTTTCAGAAAATTTTAATGAAACCACATTTATTAAAGAATTGTCCAATCCTGAGAATCATTATTATTTGATGTATCATAACAATACATTGGCGGGATATTCTAAAATTACACTCAATACACCCAACAAAAATATATCTTCAAATACTGTAACTTGCTTAAGCAGGTTGTATGTTCTTAAAGAATTTTATGGTTTGCAATTAGGAAAAAAATTATTTGATTTTAATATCGAATTTACTAAACAACACCAACAACAAGGAATTTGGTTACATGTTTGGATAGAAAACCAACGCGCCATTAATTTTTACACAAAAATGGGGTTTACTATTGTGGGAACTTACGATTTTAAAATTTCTGCCACACATACCAATCCGAATTATGTAATGTATTTGCATTTTTAAATTGCACATCGTTCTTTTCACTATCTTTGAATAAAAGAAATTTAAGATGAATAGAAAATGGAAATTTGTTTTATATCCAATACTATTAATTGGTATTATCTACTTAAAGTTTTTTAACGAAATAGCTTCTCGTTTTATAGACAAATACAACGAGTTACAATCTTTTATCGCTTTTTTAATCTTTTATCTTTCCGTTGTTTTTGTGGCAAATCTGGCAAAATACATTTACTCTAAAAAAAATAAAATTTCTGCTGGCAAAAAAAATAATGTCCATTTTGGAATCGAAAATATTGCTAATTTTACCGTTGGCATTGCTGTTATTATAATGCTTATCAGCTTTTTTAGCGGTGTAAATCCAAAAGATTTAATCACATCATTAACCATTGTTGCTGCAGCAATTGCTATTTTAACAAAAGAATATATTGTTGATTTTATCAGCGGAATTTACTTAAGTTTTTCCAACACTTTTGAAATTGGCGATTATGTTAAGATTGATCACTTAAAAGGAAAAATAGTAGAAATTAGCATGTTAAAAGTAAAAGTTTTGAATGATGATGACGATATCGTAATCATTCCAAACTCTAAAGTACACTACAACGAAATTATCAACTATACCAAAAGAGATGCTCGGTTTATGACGGTCGATTTTCAAATTGCTTTAAAATATATTGATACTCTTGAGCAGCTTGAAAAAGAAATTATTTCATCACTAAGAAGTTTTAGTCAATATATTGAACCAAGAACTTACAACCTTAAAGTAGTAGAAATGAAAGTTGATTATTTAGATCTTAAATTTCAGTACACATTAAAACTCGTTGATATGGATATGCAACGAAAAATAAGAAAGAAAACAATTAGAGAAGTTTTTAATTTTATTTCTAGTAAAAAAGAACTTCCCATCGCAAATCCATCATTATAAAACACAGCACTTGTACTTTAAATAAGTAAAATGATTACTTATTATATTATTAAAAACTTCTTTATAAAACAGTAAGGTTTTTCTTTTTAGTATCTTTGAAAAAATCAATTTTCAGATGAAAAAATTCCTTTTCTTTTTATTTGCAACTTCTATTGCTGTTGCACAAACCAACACAGAAGTATATCTTTTTGAATTAAACAATAGCAAAGGAAATTGGACTGTTGGTAACGGAAAAAACATTTCTAACAACCCGGGGTACGATAGTCAACCTTATTTTTATTCAAAAAATGCTGTTATTTTTTCATCAACCAGAAACAAGCAAACTGATATTGCAGAATACAATCTAAAAACTGGGAGCATTAAGTTTATCAATAGCACCCCAAATGGCGGAGAATATTCGCCACAGAGAATTCCAAAATCTAAAGATATTTCTGCGGTTAGATTAGATACTGATGGATTGCAACGTTTTTATAAATACAATTACAAAACAGGAAAGAGCACAGAAATTATTGCAGATTTAAAAGTGGCGTACCCAATGTGGTATGATAAAAATACTGCTATAAATGTTGTAATTGTTGGCGATGATTTAGATTTAATTGTAAGTGAATTAAAGCTGAAAAGAAATACAACTATTCAGAAAAAAGTTGGCAGATCTTTACACAAAGTTCCAAATACAACTTTTATAAGTTATATCAATAAAGAAAAAGAGCAATGGGAAGTTACTATGTTTAATCCTAAGAGTGGAGAACGAAGAAAAATTATTGAAACAGTTGGACAAAAAGAGGATGTTTGTTGGTTGCCAGACGGAACCTTATTGATTGCCGTTGGAAATACAATCATGAAATTTAATCCTGTAATTGATAAAAACTGGAGCGTTTTTCACACGTTTCCTAAAACTAAATTTAAAAATATTTCGAGAATTTTAGTAAACTCAAAAGGAACTCAATTGGCTTTAGTCTCTGATTAATGCACTCTTTTTTCGAAATACCCTTTTAAATAAATTAATTGAATTGCCATAAAAATTCCGAAAATCACTTAATAAAAGCCACTTCTAATTAGAAGTGGTTTTTATTTTTTATACATTCGTGTTTTAAATTTAAATCATGAGAAAAATAATTACCAGTATCGCTATCTGTTTTACCATTACTTTATCGGCACAAACAGATCAAAAAATCTACGACATTATAAATAATGTTTCTGCAGATAGAATTAAAAAAGATGTTAAAACACTTACAGAATTTGGAACAAGAAATACATTTTCTGACACCATTTCTAATACACGTGGAATTGGAGCAGCGCGTCGTTGGGTAAAATCAACCTTCGAAACAATTTCGAAAGATTGTAATAATTGCATCAACGTTTTTTATCAAAAAGATTTAGTTACCACTAAAATGAGTAAAAGAGTACCGCATGATGCTTGGATTGTCAATGTTGTAGCAGTACAAAAAGGAACAAAATACCCAAACAGATATATTATTATGAGTGGCGATATTGATTCTCGTGCAAGTAATGGATCTGATTTTACAACCGATGCTCCTGGCGCAAATGACAACGCTTCTGGATTGGCAGGAACCATAGAGGCTGCAAGAGTTTTATCGAAATATAAATTCGAAAATAGCATCATTTATCTTGGATTGTCTGGTGAAGAGCAAGGATTGTTTGGCGGCGCAGGTTTGGCAAAGTATGCAAAAGAAAAAGGGTGGGATATTATTGGTATTTTAAACAATGATATGATTGGTAATATTACTGGAGTAGATGGCGTAATTGATAATAGATCGTTTAGAATTTTCTCTGAACCAGTACCTGCAAACGAAACCGAAAGACAACGTAAAGCAAGACGTTTTTATGGTGGAGAAGTTGATGGAAATTCTCGTCAATTAGCTCGTTACATTCATAAAATGACAAAAACATACATGCCAGAAATGAATCCGATGATGATTTATCGTTTAGATCGATTTGGTCGTGGCGGACATCACAGACCTTTTAATGATTTAGGTTTTGCAGGAATCAGAATTATGGAGGCGCACGAAAACTACACACAACAACATCAAAATATTAGAGTAGAAAATGGCATTAAATATGGTGATACTTTTGAGCATGTAAATTTTGACTATGCAAAAAAATTAACCGCTGTAAATGCTATTACAATGGCAGGCATCGCTTCTGCTCCACCAGCACCAAAAGATGTTGGAATTGGAGGTGCAGTTCAAGCAGCTGTGAAATTAGAATGGGACAAAGTTGATGGCGCAAAAGGATATAAAATTTATTGGAGAGACACCACCTCTCCAACTTGGGATAAAAGCCGTTACGTAGGTGATGTTTCTCGTTTTTTACTAGAAGGAATTGTTGTTGATAATTTCTTTTTTGGCGTTGCAGCTGTTGGAAAAGACGGACATGAAAGTGTCGTTGTTTTTCCTTCTAAGATTATTAGAAAATGGTAGAAAAACCTCTTTTATACTTTAAACATCAAACAGAATGGCGTTTATGGTTAGAAGAAAACCACACAAATTATAAAGGTGTTTTTTTGATCTTTTATAAAGTAGAAAACAAAGAAGCATCAATGCGTTGGGAAGAGGCCGTTAAAGTTGCCTTGTGTTTTGGCTGGATAGATTCTACCGTAAAAAGTTTAGGAAACGGAAAAAGAAAACAAGCATTTGGCCCACGGAATGAAAAAAGTGTTTGGAGTGCATTAAACAAAAAATACATTAAAGAATTATTAAAAGATAATTTGATGCATCCATCTGGTTTGGATAAAATTAAAACGGGTAAACAAAATGGTTCTTGGACTGCTTTAGATGCTGTAGAAAAAGGAATTATTCCAGAAGATTTACAACAAATATTTAATGTAAATTTTATCGCTTTTAAAAATTATCAAAACTTTGCTCCATCTTACAGAAAAAGTTATTTGTATTGGTTACATCAAGCTAAAAGAGAAGCCACAAGAGAAAAAAGAATAACAGAAATTATTTTACTTTGTGAAAGAAATATAAAATCTAGAGGAGAATGGTAATTGTTTTTAGTATTTTAGAACTTCTTAAAAACTAGTAGATGCAATTAGAAGAACTTGTAGTTCAATTTAAAAATAAAGATGTAAAAGCTTTTGAAACTTTATATGAAATGTATCATAAAAGTGTACAAGGTGTTGTCTTTAATATTGTTAGAGATAAAGAATCTGCAGAAGAAATTGCGCAAGATGTTTTTATCAAAGCATGGAATAATGCAGATTCTTATGCTGCAAAAAAAGGGCGTTTTTTTACTTGGATTATCAATATTGCAAGAAATGCAGCCATAGATGAAACGCGTTCTAAAAATTTTAAGAACAATTCTAAAAACCTTGATGCCCAAATTTTCGTAGATATATTAGAGACACACGATAGCTTAGATTCAAAAACAGATGCTATCGGAATTAGAAACTTTGTAAACAAATTAAAAGATAAATGTATTAAGGTAATTGAACTTTTATACTTTAAAGGTTTTACTCAAAAAGAAGTTTCTGAAAGTTTAGAGATTCCGTTAGGAACTATAAAAACAAGAAATAGAAATTGTATCAATGAGCTAAGACTCATGCTAAAATAATGACAAAAAACGAACACATAGAATCTGGAATTTTAGAGCTATATATTGCTGGCGCGCTTTCTGAAAAAGAAAACGAACAAGTATATCGTTTGTTACAAGAACATCCAGAAATATTAGAAGAAATTAAAGAAATAGAAAAAACCATTTCTACCTTAACTTCTAGTGTTGCGCCAAAAGAAAGTGAAAATTCTTTCAAAAATATTTTAATAAAAATGATTCAGGATAAAGAAAATACTTCTAAAGTAGTTTCTATATCAAAACCAAGAAATAACTGGGCAAAATATTCTGGTTGGGCAGCAGCAATTATTGTTGGTTCTACACTTACATATTCTGTTTACAATACTTCAAATTTAAACAACAAATTAGAAGCAATAAATACAGAAAAACAGCAGTTTGAATTACAATTAGAAAAAGCATCAACAGATTTAGCCCAAAACAAAAAATTACTAGGAGTTATTAGAGATAAAAATATTATTTCAATTCCTCTACAAGGACAAAAAGTTTTTCCAGAAGCGTATGCAAAAGTATATTGGGATCAAAAAACGCAAAATATTTATTTAGATGCGCAGGGTTTACCAGATCCGCCTAAAGGAAAAGTATACCAAGTCTGGTCTTTAAAACTAAATCCATTATCACCAACAAGTTTAGGAACCATTGATAATTTTACTGCGGATGCAAACAAGATTTTCTCAATAGAAAACCCAAATCAATCTCAAGCTTTCGGAATTACTTTAGAACCTGAAGGAGGAAGCAAATCTCCAACACTAGATCAATTGTATACTTTAGGAGCAGTAAGTCCTTAAAATCAAAAACTTATATATTAAAATAGCCGCTTTAAAAGCGGCTATTTTTGTTATCATTTGAATCCTTCAAAACATCACAATAACAATTGTTGATTAAAATTCCCTAATAATAATTCCACTTTCTTTTAAAAGGTGTAAGTAACTGATAGCTTTGCAGAAAATGGAGTTCCTGGTGTAAAATGAATTTCTTCTACAGGATTTGCTTCATTTTTTAATCTAGATGCTGTTGCAAACTGGGTTTCGTTCCAATCAACATTAAAAAGGTTTTGTAAAGAAACACCCAATGTTATCTTGTTTATTTTATAATTTAAATTTGCATCAGCTACAAAATATCCTTTTGCTACAATAGAATTGTCTTCGTTTGCAGCTCTATCACCTATATATTTATAGTTGATTGATCCAGAAAAATTATTGTAATTATTTACCGATAATCCGCCAGTTAAAGTAACTTTTGGCGCTAACGGAATATAATCTTGACCCGCAGCAGCTTCTAAACTTCTTGCCTTTGTAAATGTTGCATCGGTATTAAAATACACCCAATTTGTAAACTGATAACGGATTCCTAAATCCAAACCATAACGTTCAGATTTTCCTGATGGTTCTACGATTCCAGCATCACCAACATACACAAATTCTTCTTCAGATAACAAGTACCAGAATGTGGTATTTAAAAGAAATTTTGATACTGGTTTCCAACTATTTCCAACATCTAAACCATAAGCTCTTGGCAATGTTTTATTGGTTTGCTTTACAACTACACGCGCATCATTTGAATGAAAACCAATTCCCGATTTTAAAAACCATTGTATATTTTTATTTGGTGTGTAGGTAAAGTTTAACTTCGGGTTTACAATTGCTTTAGATGTAGATGCTGTATTATAGGTTGGTTGCAAAGCATCGTTGTATTGAAAAGTTAAATAATCTAAACGCAAAGCTGGTGCAATTGTAAAGTTTCCAAATTCAAATTCGGCGTTTAAAAATGCATAATAATTGGTTTGATTAAGATCACCCAACTGAATAGTATTCAGCGTAGTTTTTCTATCTAATGTATGCGATAATTCAACATTTTTTACATTATCATTTCTTAAGCCTGTTCCTGTAGTTACTGTTACATCAATATCAGAAATACGTGTATTCTTTTTAAACTGTGTGTTAAATCCAAAAATATCTCTATCTTCTTGTTGTTTAATTTGATCTCCGTTTATTGGATCATTTAAAAAGAACGTAAAGTTTGAAAATAGTTTAAAAGCATATTTTGTATAAAAAACATTGGTTTGTACTTCCACATCACTTTCTAAGGTTTTACTGTATTGAAAATTTAAATTTGTTCTAGACGTTTCTCCCCCTTCAGTATCATCAATTGCACCAAAACGAGTGATGTTTTTATGATCAACTTCTCTTTGTGGAATTTGCCCAGAAGCATCCCATTTACTTGTAAAATGAGAAGCGGTTAATGTAAACTTACTATTGTCTTTTAAGTATGTATTGTATTTGGTAAACAAATTAATTCTGCTAAAATTTTGAGGCGATTCTACAAAACCGTCAGTTGCTAAATATTCTAGGGCAACGTAGGCACTTTCATTGCTTTTGTTGCCTAATAAATTAAACATTCCTAAGGTTCTAAAAGTATTAAACTGACCAATACCAATATTAATTTGACTTTTTTGTATTGCTGTTTTTGTTTTAAAATCTACATATCCTGCAGTATTAAAATCTCCATGATTTGCATAATAAGGTCCTTTACCAAAATTTATTTTTTGAATGGTTTCTGGAATCAAAAAATGCAAATCGCTATACCCTTGTCCGTGTGCATGCGAAACCATATTTACGGGCATTCCGTCTACAGACAAACTTAAATCTGTTCCATGATCTATATCAAAACCACGTAAAAATATTTGTTCTGCTTTACCTCCACCAGCATGTTGACCAATAAATAAACCTGGTACTTTTTGTAAAATTTCTTGCGAAGAGTTTACAGGGTTTTTTGCCAAATCTATTTTTACAACAGTTTGAATGGGATCTATTTTTTTAGTTAAAATCAATTCATCTAACAAAAATACTTTGTCTTCTAAAATTAGCGTTACTTTGTTTTTAAGTTCAGATTCTTTCAAGGAAAATTGCTGCTTTTTATATCCTAAAAGTCCTATTTCAATAACATCGCCAACGGTAGAATTCTCGAGGATAAAACCTCCGTTTACTTTTGTATGTGTATGACTGTTTGATGTTGTATTATATACATATACATTTTCTAAAGGCTCTTTACTTGCATTTATGATACGTCCAGAAAATAATTGTGCAAAACTTTGCAAACTAAAGAGTATTGTTAATACAGTTAATAACGTTTTTGTTTTCAAAACAGTTTTTTTAAATATTATTGATTCTCCTCTCCATTAATGGCCCTAACTCAAAAGTACTTTCTAACAACTCTTTTTTAATTTTTAAAGCCTTATTTGTAAAACCGTTTACTTTATAAATTTCTGCTAAATGATATTTTGCTATTGGCGCAAAGGTTTTATTTACCACATAAGAATTCATTAACTCTAACGCTTTTTGATAGTCTTTTTTCTGAAAATAATACCATGCTAACAAATCATAGGTTTGTGGTGTAGGTCTGTTCTGAATTTCTTTTTTAATAATTACTAAAGCTTCTTCTTTTTTATCAAATTCCTCTAAAAATAATTTGATATTGTATTGATTATACATATTGCCATAAAGCTTATTTTTTACTGCAGAAAAATAGAATTCTAGGTTTTTATTTTTATTGGTTAAATTATTATCAAACTCAGCAATTTCTGCTTTTAACAAATAATAAATTGGGGATAAATTTTCTTTAGAAATCGTGTTTAAAATTCGCAAAGCTTCTTCTGGGTTTTTCTCATAAGAATACACAATCCAAGCAATTCCTTTTTTTGCATAGGTATTATTAGCATCTAACTTTAACGTTTTTAAATAAAAAGTATATGCTTTTTTAATTTTATTATTATGACCATAATAATCTGCCAAATTTGTATACGCCCAAATTTTTAAACCGGTATTATTCGAAGATTCTGCAATTTTAGTCGCTTTTTCCATAAAATGAATTGCCGAATCTAAATCGCCCATATGATCGTTCCATTTAGAATCTCTAATCAAATAATCAAAATCTGAAAAACTTTTAATTTTTGTTAAATAACTTTCAGCTTCTTTATAATTTCCTAGTTCTAAATGTATGTCAAAAAGCATTTTTTGAGTTGCTTTTAAATTATCACCTAAAATTTCTGCTTTTTTTACTAATTCTAAAGCTTCCTTAAATTTATGCTGAGAAATATAATTTCTAGCTAAAGCTCTTAAACTACCTGATTTTTTATATTCCGTTTTACTATTTAATTTTTGTAATTTTTGTTCTGCATTCACTAAATACTCAATGTTTCCTTCTGATGAAAAAAGCATCGTATTTGCACTTGCAATTTTCCCTAAATACGGATATTGACTTGGTTGTTTTTGAAGTTTATTTTCCCAAAAATCAAGTTCTTTTTGAGCTACTATTTTTGAAGTGTTTACCGATAAGTTTAAATAGGTATCGTAGTCTTTTTTATTGGTAATTTTAGAATCATTTTTAGTTGAACAACTAAATGAAACAACTGCAAATATTACTAAAATAAAATTTTGTTTTGTTTTCATTATTTCGAAGGATTTAAAGTGAAAATTATTGTAAAAATTGACTGTATTTTACAACAGTCAATTTTTATTTTTAAGGGGGATTTTATTAAGGGGGATTTTATTTTACCAAGGTGACGCCAAGTAAGGGAACGACGTAGAAAAAGTTTTGTCGTTTGCATCTACATGATCATCAGATAATGTTGGGTTTTCAGTAAAATCTTCTCCACCAAAAATCAACAATAATTCTACCGTAATAACATCATCATTCAACGCTCTTCCTGTCAACACATTTGTGCCATCATAAAAAGTTGTTTTTCCGTCTAATGATACTGTTAATACATCTGTTGCCAAAACACTTGTAAAAGTTGCAGCGTCCAACATTAATGCATTTTTATCTCCTGCATTTGCGTACGCCGGACTTAAGGCTTTTAAATTTATTTCAAACATTGATTGAAATGCTGCTCCTTGTTGAGTAGGAATTGTAACATTAAAAGCATCTTTCATATTTGAGTTTACAAATACAGTATTAATCGCTGGTCTTCCCATTTGATCTTTCTGCGCATATGTACCAGAAAAATCAATCATAACCTCTGTTTCTAAACTCGATTTTTTACTACAACTTGTCAATGACATAATTGACAAAATTAATACGGTTACTATTTTTATATTGTTAAGTTTCATTTTTAAAAGTTTTAAAATTGTTAATTAATTATTGTTTTACTTTAGATTCTACCCAAGTATTAATTGTTCCGCTTCCACCAATCATAGATTTTGGAACTTCAACTACAATAGATAATACATTAGTTCCTGCAAAAGTATCTGCACCTGGATTGTTAAAGCTTGTTGCTCTACCTCCAATAATTTCTCCGTATTGTGCAAAATCCATAAAGAAAGGATCATCTCTTGGACCAGCAAAGAATTTCATTTCTCCTTTTGTTCCTATGATTGCATTTGAACCATAAGGTGTAATTGCTACTCCATACGCAGAATTATCAGTAGGAATTGTACTATTTAAACCTGTAGAACCTGGTGCAAAAGGACCAAAGAAATACATTTTCCCGTTTCTTGGAATTGCTTGTATTACCCAATCTTCAATTTTATCATCGTTGGTATCAATATTAAATTCTACCAAAACGTTTTCATCAAATTTTGCTGTTTGTGACGCCATCGGACTTAATAGTCCTTGTACGTTGGCAACAAAAACTAAATTGTTGGTGTTTTCGCCTTGAAAGGCATAAAAATCGGTGATATCACTTGAACCACCTGCTACTGTTGGAGCATCAATATGATCTGCTGCATATAGGATTAAACCTAATACTGCAAATGCGCATGTTCCAATAATTAATTTCATTTTTTTCATGATTGTAAATTTTAGTTAATTACTTATTCTCCTCTACTTACGAGAAAAAGAAAGGCACGGTTTTATTTTTTTTAAAAAAAATTAATTTTATTTTAAAAAAATACCTTAAACAACTAATCATAAGTATTTTAACTTATTAAAAAATATTTATTTTTTCTGATAAGAATCCTTATTTTTGAATGATGACTACAATTTTAATTACAGGAGGAACAGGTTTGGTAGGAAAATTACTTGCCGAAAAATTGATTGTTAAGAATTATACTGTTCGTGTTTTAACAAGAACTCCAAAAAAAGAAAATGAATTCTCCTGGGATATTGCCAATAATTTTATTGATGAAAAAGCATTTGACAATTTAGATTATATCATTCATTTAGCTGGCGCAGGAATTGCCGATAAAAGGTGGACATCAAAAAGAAAAAAAGAAATAATAGATAGTAGAACACAATCTACACAATTACTATTAGATAAAGTAAAAGAATTAAAAGTGCCACTTCGTAGTTTTATTTCTGCATCTGCTGTTGGTTATTACGGAGCCATCACTTCAGGTAAAATTTTTACCGAAAGGGATGTTTCTGCAAATGATTTTTTAGGAACTGTATGCAACCTTTGGGAGAAAGCTGTTTTAGAATTTGACAAAATTGCGATTCCAACTACAATTTTTAGACTCGGAATTGTATTGAGTAAAAAAGGAGGGGCATTAGAAAAGATGAAAACACCCATTATTACTCCGATTGCAAACGGAAAACAATATATCCCTTGTATAGATATTGAAGACTTAACTGATATGTTCATTTTTGCCATTGAAAAGAATCTAACAGGAATTTTTAATGCCGTTGCGCCAGAAGAACAAACCAGTTATGGTTTCTCTAAATTATTGGCTAAAAAAACAAAGAGACCATTTGTACCAATTGGTGTTCCAACATTTTTATTAAAACTAATTTTTGGTGAAATGTCTATTCTATTAACTACAGGAAGTAGGGTTTCCTCTAAAAAAATTATAGAAACTGGCTTTCAGTTTACACATAAAAAACTAGAAAGTTCGTTAAATAACTTAACTTAGCATCCACTTTATAACACTACAAAATGAAAAATAAAACGTTTTTAAGTATAGTATTTCTTCTAATTACAATTTCGATTACTGCTCAAAAAAATAATTTTACAAGACAAGATACTTTAAGAGGATCCATAACTCCAGAGCGCGTTTGGTGGGATTTAAAATACTATCATTTAGACATTCAGGTTTTTCCAGAAACCAAATCTATCAAAGGAAAAAATACCATAGAGTATACCGTTTTAAAACCATATCAAGTATTACAAGTAGATTTACAACCGCCTTTAAAAATCACCAAAGTAACTCAAAATGGTAAAGCGTTAAAAGTAATTTCTGAAGTAAATGCGCATTTCGTTCAACTAGAAGAAAAGCAACAAGTTGGGGCTGTAAATGCTATTGTAGTGTATTATGAAGGCAAACCACAAGAAGCAAAAAGAGCACCTTGGGATGGCGGGTTTTCATGGAAAAAAGACAAAAATAACAATGAATTTATAGCAACATCGTGTCAAGGTTTAGGCGCAAGTGTTTGGTGGCCAAATAAAGATCATATGTATGACGAAGTTGAAAACATAGATATTAGTGTTCGTGTTCCATCAAATTTAATGGAAGTATCCAACGGAAAATTGAAAAGCGTAGAAAAACATAATGATCATACAACCACGTATAATTGGACGGTAAAAAATCCAATCAATAATTATGGAGTAAATGTAAACATTGGAGATTATGCACATTTTTCAGAAAAATACAATGGAGAAGCTGGCGTTTTAGACATGAATTATTATGTATTAAAATACAATCTAGAAAAAGCGAAAAAGCAATTTAAAGATGCTCCAAAAATGATGAAAGCGTTTGAGCATTGGTTCGGGAAATATCCTTTTTATAAAGATGGTTATAAGTTAGTTGAAGTGCCGTATTTAGGTATGGAACACCAAAGCTCTGTAACTTACGGAAACAAATTTGCAAACGGATATTTAGGCAGAGATTTATCTGGAACTGGTTGGGGTTTAAAATTCGATTTTATCATTATTCACGAATCTGGACACGAATGGTTTGCTAATAATATTACGTACAAAGACATGGCAGATATGTGGATTCATGAGAGTTTTACCAACTATTCTGAAAGTTTGTTTATAGAATATTATTACGGAAAAAAAGCAGCTGCTGAATACATCATTGGTTTAAGAAAAACTATTGGAAATAGAAGTCCGATTATTGGAAAATACGATGTAAATAACTCAGGTTCTGGCGATATGTACAACAAAGGTGGAAACATGTTACACACCATTCGTCAACTAGTGAATAATGATGAGAAATGGCGAGAAATTTTACGTGGATTGAATAGCGAGTTTTATCATCAAACAGTTACCACAAAACAAATTGAAGAGTATATGTCTCAAAAATCTGGCGTGGATTTGTCTAAAGTGTTTGATCAATATTTAAGAGATTATAGAATTCCAGAATTTGCATATGCAATTAGAGGAAATCAATTAAAATACAAATGGAATCATGTTTTAGACGGATTTAATATGCCAATAAAAGTGATGATTAACGGAAAAATTAAAACTTTGCAGCCAACGGATATTTGGAAAACAGCACAATTAGAGGGTTCTAATCCAACGTTAAAAGTGGATGAAAATTATTATGTAAAATCTAAAAAACTAGACTAATTCTTTTACTAAAATTTGATCCAAACAAACATCGTGTGTTTCTTTAGGAACAGCAGCTACTTCTTGAAACGGATAAAAAATCCCGATTTTAAAAGCAGTTGGAAGTTGCGCTAAAAACGTATCGTAATATCCGCCGCCATAACCCAATCTAAAGTTTTGATTATCGAAAGCCAAACCTGGCACAATAACCAAATCATAATTTCCAGAATACACAGTAGAATTTGCTGGATACGATGTGCCAAAAATACCTTTTTCTACGTCTTCTAAAGCATGTAATTCTAAATTTTCTAACTGACGTTTAGGTAACGTTTTTGGAGAAATAATTTTGATATTTTGCGCTAACATTTTTTGTATAAACGGACGAATATCGATTTCTGTTCCCATGGGTAAATAGGCATGAACCACTTTTGCGTTTTGTTCTTTTACCAATTTTTCTAGTTCTGCACAAATCCATAAATCGTATTCTTTTTTAGCTGCAGATCTATTTCTTGCGCGTTTTTTATACATTTCTTTTCGCAATGCATCTTTCATGTCTAAAATTGGCTCCATGTAAAATTCTTTTAACTCAAAGATAAATGAAATTCACTAAAAACCCATTTTGTAGTATGTGCATTTTTGTATATTGCTAACATAAATAGAACTATGGATTTCTGGCAACAACTTTTAACGCAATTACAACAAAATAAAAAAGTATACCTCTTAACGGTAATCGAAAATTTCGGAAGTTCTCCTGGCAGAAAAGGATTTAAAATGTTGGTTGCTGATGATGGATTTATCTTCGGTTCTGTTGGTGGCGGCGTTATGGAATTTACCTTAGTAGAAGAAGTAAAAGATTTGTTGCAAAAAGAAAATCAACCTGTATTTTTTAGAAAACAAATTCACCAAGGAAACGGAAAAGACAAATCTGGGATGATTTGTTCTGGAGAACAAACGGTAGTTTTTCATCCTATACAGACTTCAAATATTCAGCTTGTAAAAAACATTTTAAACTGCATCAACAATAACGAGCCACAAACGTTATCTTTTACTCCAAACGGAATTCAGCTTTCAAAAAATACCATTGCCGATAAATACGAAACTCAAATAGAATCTGAAAAAGAATGGACATTTAAAGAACATATTGGCTTTAAAGAAACACTTTATATTGTTGGTGGCGGACATGTTGGTTTGGCGGTTTCTAAACTGTTTCGATTCTTAAACTTTACGGTTGTGGTTTTTGATAATAGAGACAATTTAAACACGCTAGAATCAAATACTTTTGCACATCAAAAACACGTCATTGACTACACAAAAATTACCGATTTTATTAAAAAAGGAAACGATAGTTATGTAGTAATTATGACCAATAAATATACGGATGATAAATTGGTGTTGAGTCAATTGCTACGAAACAAATACGCCTATGTTGGTGTTTTAGGAAGCAAAGCCAAATTAAAAACCATGTGGGAAGTTCTACTTAAAGAAGGTTTTAAACAAAAAGAACTTGACACTGTTTTTGCGCCAATAGGAATTCATATTAAAAGTGAAACTCCAGAAGAAATTGCAATAAGTATTGCCGCAGAAATTATACAAACTAAAAATAAAGCGCTGTAATTTAGTTTGTTTTAAATTTATTTTTAGATAACTTCTATGTTGGTGAATTTATTTCAGCAACTCTTGAGGTAAACATTTATGCTAAAAGAAATATAACTTGAATTATATGCAAAAAAGCATATATATTTGATTATATGCAAAAAAGCATATATATTTGATAAAAATTAAAACTTATGATTGCAGTTATAACTGGAGATATTATCAATTCTAGAAATATAGATGCTCAAAAATGGATGCCCAAATTAAAAAAGGTCTTGAACAAATATGGATCAGAACCAAAAACTTGGGAAATATATCGAGGTGACAGTTTTCAAATAGAAGTACAAGCCACAGATGCATTAAAAGTAGCAATACTAATTAAATCAACAATAAAGCAATTTAAGTCATTAGACGTTAGGTTGGCAATTGGAATTGGAGAAAAAACGTATGAATCGGAAAAAATAACTGAATCAAACGGAGATGCCTTCATATATTCTGGAGAAACATTTGAGAAACTAAAAAAACAAACACTTGCTATTAAAACCATATGGAATGATTTCAATCAAACAATAAATTTAATGTTTGACCTTGCAACTCTTACTATGGACAACTGGACTCCATCTTCTTGTTTAATCATAAAAACAGCAATAGAGTCTGAGAATATTAATCAAAAAGAATTAGCTGCTCTACTTAATAAAAAGCAAAGCAATATTAGTACTAGTTTAAAAAGAGCTGGGTTCGATGAAATCCAAAAGCTACTACACTACTATCAACAAAAAATTAAAAACAAATGTTAACACTAGCCATAAAGTTTATTTTAGCTCATTTAGCAGGGGATTTTTTATTTCAAACCGATAAATGGATAGAGGATAAGAATGAGAAAAAACATAAATCATCTTATTTATATTGGCATCTATTAATTCATTTCATTTTACTATTATTCACGTTACAATTCGACTTTCATTACTGGGTTGGAATTGTCATTATCATAGTTTCGCATTATATCATAGACCTCTTAAAATTGAACTTGAATAAAAAAATGAATTCGCAGGCACTTTTTTTTACAGACCAAGTTCTACATTTTATAGTAATCTTAGGAGTTGTTCATTACTACATTCCTTTTAAAATAGATCTAACTTCTATTTACAGTACTGAGTCCTTACTTTTAATTACATTTATGCTAATAACCACGCATGTATCTTCTGTTGTAATTAAAACACTTATCTCTAAATGGAAAATAGATGAGGAGTCTCCAAATCAAGCAGGAAAGTATATTGGAATGTTAGAAAGGTTGTTTGTTTTTTCCTTTATAATTTTAAATTATTGGGAAGGAATTGGTTTTCTTCTTGCTGCTAAATCTGTATTTAGGTTTGGTGACTTGTCCAAAGCTAAGGATAGAAATTTAACTGAATATATTTTAATCGGAACATTATTAAGTTTTGGTATTGCAATTGCAACTGCTGTTGGATACAAATATTTAGTAGAGATATCCATTTAACTTTCAAAATATAAGAACACAACTCTTTATTTGTCGGTAACAAATTAAAAAATCTTCCTCATTTATGAAGAAGGTTTTTTAATTCAATTAATTTATAAATTCACTTATTTTCTACATTGTTTTAAAGCTTCTTGTGCTCTATCAATGCCGCCAAAAGGATGAAATTTTCCTGCTGGTTTTTCCTTTTTAAACAATTCTATAGAACGTTCTATTTCTTTACAAAAGGGTTTGGTAGATTGTCCAAAAAATGTTGCTCCACCAATATCCCATTGTGCTTTTGCCAGAACAACTCTTGGATTGTTTGGTGCAATTTTTAAAGCTGTTGCATACAATTGTATGTTCTCTCCAGATAATGTCATTCCGTATTTTTGTCCATCAAAAGCAACATATACTGTGTTTAACATTGCTTGTGTTATGATAATTTCTGGATTGCTTTTAGAAAGTGCATTTGCGTCGTCTAACAACTCTTGTGCTTTGTCTAAATGTGTTTTTAACTTTGTTTCGTCTTTGATAGAAAAACCATCAATAATTAATATGGTTGCGGCATAATAAGGTGGCAACCAATTGTCTTTTTCTGCGGAAGCAATTCTTTCAAAAAGCTGAACAGCTTCTGTGTTTTTTTGTTGTCCCCAAAGTGCAAATGCTTTGGTCATTCCTTTTTCGTAAGGTGTTTGTGCAGAAATACTTACTGCAAAAATAAATGCGAATACTAGTGTTATTTTTTTCATCTTTTAATAGTTTAGTTTGTTTATAATGATTACTGTCATTGCGAGAAATTTTAATTTTGTGGCAACCTCATTAATTTAAAAGATTGCTTCATTGCACTCGCAATAACGATAGTTATTCTACTTTCACAGGAATTGAAATATCTTTTGTTACGTTAAATTTTGCGTCTTTAAATTTTGGCGGCCCCATAAACCCAGTTGCTCCATTAGAACATCCAATTGGTTCTTTTGGGATTCCAAAAATTCTAGTGTCTAGTTTTTTATTGTCGTTTTCATCATGGAAAACCGAAATTGCATAAATTCCGTTTTCAATATCATCAAAAACTGCTGTTGCTTTTTTAGCTGATACTTTTACAATAGTTCCTTTAAAACTTTTATTTAAAAAATCTTTTTCAGAATTGTATAAGGCTACAAAAACGTCCCCTTTATCAGAAGTCATTCCAGAAATTGTTACGGTAATTGTGTGTGTTTCTTTTTCTTGTGAAAATGCTTGAAAGAAAAAACTTGTGATGATACATACGAGTGTTAAAATTACTTTTTGCATGGTGTTTGGTTTTTAGTACGATTCAAATATCTAATTGTTTTACAACTTAAAAATATATTTATAACCGAATTGTCGTTTTTTAATACTGAGTTGTTAATTCTACTAGTTCTCGATACATTACTCCTAAAGCGTGACACTCGAACTGACATTTATAAATTCTTTAATTGATTGTCGTTTTTATTGTCGCTAATTGTCCAAAAGAACCCTACAAAAAAGAACCGATCTGCGGATGGAGTTATCGCTCTACTTTCAAATTGTCCCTGTCCGTTTTGTTGATTTGAATATTGATACCCGTTCACATTTTTAGTCCCCAACACATTACTAACTGATACATACAATATTTTTTGCTGACTTATTAAATACGCCCAATTGACATTTAATGCATTGTAACTTTTGGTTTGATCGTTTAAAAATCCTGCCTTATTTGGGTTTGTAAAATTTCTGCCAGAAGCATAATTATAACTAAATCCAATTTGACTTTTCCAATCCGTTACAAAATGTTTTACAACTACTGATACATTGTGTTTTGCAACAAAATTGGGCGTTGCAGAAGCAACATAATTTTTATAATCTCTTTTGGTGTCTAAGAAAGAATATGAAATCCAATAATCTGTTTCTTTGAATGTTTTATTATCTCTCCAAAAAACATCCAATCCTTTTGCGTACCCAAAACCATTATTAGAATAGTTTGATGTTGGCAACGTAAAATCGGTGTCGTATTTTACCAAGTCGTTATATTTTTTATAATACGCTTCAATTCTTAAAATTTTCTTGTCTTTTACATATTGATAATTGGCAATTACATGCGACGTATTTTCTGCTTTAAAATTAGTATTAAATTTTAAATAGTCATTATTTGGATTTTGATAAAATCGCCCATACGCTAAAGAAAACTGTCCGTTTTTACTTGCTTTATACGCCAATGAAACTCTTGGAGAAAGTGTAGATTCTTTTAATAATTGCGAATATTCTGACCTCAATCCAATTTTTGCCGCAATTTTTTTAGAGAAAAAAACATCTACTTCTGCAAAGGTTCCAAAAATGTTATTATCAAATCCGTAGTTAGAATTCCCAACATTTGTGTTTTTATAGGCTTCTTTAAAATTGGTCATAAAGTATTCTGCACCAACATTTAATTTAACACGATTGTTGATGGTTTTCTTAAATCGCGCTTTAAAATGTGCCGAATTTTCGTTGTTTATTACTTCATCAGCTTCTAATTTTATATCAGAATGATCGTTTGTTAACGACAAACCTGTTAAAAATGTCCAATTATTTTTTAAAAATCCTTTGTAAGAAGTATTGAAATATACGTTTCTATTCTTTAATCCAAAACGAAATCCGTTGGGTAAATTGATGTCTTCTTGCGTTACATCTAAATCTGAGTAACTAAACGCTCCGTACACTTTTAACATGCCGTCATTTTTCATTTTCTGACGATAAATCATTTCTCCACCTAAAGCTTGCACAGGTTTATGCCATTTATTATTGTCTGGAAAAGCAGCTTGATACGGAGCTAAATTGATATATGAAACATTTACACTCAATGATTTTTCACCCCAAATTTGTGTGTTTCCTAAACCTAAACCAACTGTCATAAAAGACACATCGGTTTTTTCTTCTATGGGTTCATCAACCGAATTTAATAATAAAACACTCGACAAAGCTTGTCCGTACTCAGCAGAATATCCACCGGTAGAAAATGTGATTCCTTTGAATAAAAACGGAGATAAACGTCCGCGAGTTGGAATGTTATTTGGTGATGGAGAATACGGCGTAAAAACTCTAATTCCATCTACAAAAATTTGTGTCTCACCAGCATCACCTCCACGTACAAAAAGTCGCCCATCTTCAGAAACATTTGTTGTTCCTGGCAAGGTTTGTAAAGCACCCACAAAATCGCCCATCGCTCCAGCAGTTGTTACTACGTCTAATGGTTTTAAAGCGGTTACTTTTGCGTTATCTCCGGCTTCAAAAGTTCCTGCGTTGATGTTTACAGCATCTAAAGTGTTGACATCTTCTCTTAATTTTATCAACAATTTTGAAAATGTTTTGACATCCGCTGTTTTAAAATACTGCACGTAAGAAATAAATGAAATTTTTAAGGTTTGAATTCCTTTTTCTGAAGTTGTAAAAGAAAACTCCCCTTTTTCGTTGGTTGATGTTCCGTCGTAAGTGCCATCTAAAAACACGTTTGCACCAATAATTGGTGCTCCTTTTTTATCGGTTACTTTTCCAGAAACCGTAGTTTGTGCTGTTAAAGAAATTTGACAAATGACGAGAAGAAAAAATAATACTTGTTTCATTTTTATGAATTTGTTTGTTTGATGCCACAAAGGTGTAGTAGAAAACAAACGCTTGCTAAAAAGAAGTACCGAATTGTATTAAAAGAATGATGAATTGTTTGAATCTACAATCAGGAGAATCAATTACATGACTAGAAATAAGGTGTTGTTATTTAAACGATTGGTTGTTTTTATTTTTAAACGGACGGATAATTAGTCTGTTTTCTTTATCAAAACGGATGTAATTATATATCCAATTTAAAAAAACAACTACTCTATTTCTAAAACCAATCAAAGAAAATAAATGTACAAACATCCAAACAAACCAAGCAAAAACACCTTGAAATTTCCATTTTGGCAAATCTACAACGGCTTTATTTCTACCAATTGTTGCCATTGATCCTTTATCGTGATACACAAATGGTTGTAATGGTTTGGATTTTATTTCTGCTAAAATATTTTTTGCTAGTAATTTTCCTTGTTGCAATGCTGGTTGCGCCATCATTGGATGTCCGTGTGGATTTTTATCAGAATTCATGGAAGCGACATCTCCAACTGCAAAAATATTTTTAGAACCGTTGATTCTATTAAATGCATCAACTTTAATTCTGTTGGCTCTTTCTATAATGCATTCTTCGTCTAAACCGCTAATGGTTTCTCCTTGAACTCCGGCTGCCCAAATTACGGTTGCGGCTTTAAAAGTTTCATTCGTATTTGTAGTAACGATATCTCCATCATAATTAGTCACCTGAAGATTTTTCCAAACATTTACGTCTAAATTAACTAAAAAATCTTCTGCTTTTTCAGATGCCTTTACACTCATTGCATCAATCAATCGGTCTGAACCTTGAATTAAATTGATTTGCATTTCTCGAATGTCTAAATCTGGATAGTCTTTTGGTAGAATTCCTTTTTTCATTTCTGCCAAAGCTCCAGCTAATTCAACTCCAGTTGGTCCACCACCAACAATAATAAAGTTCATTAGTGCATTGCGTTCTTCAAAATCTGATGTTAGTAAAGCTTCTTCAAAATTTTCTAAAACTAAACTTCTAATGTTTAAGGATTGCGGAATGCTTTTCATTTCCATTGCATATTTTTCGATATTTTTATTACCGAAAAAATTGGTTTTAGAACCTGTTGCTATCACCAAATAATCATATTCTAAATTACCAATAGATGTTTCTATTTCGTTTTTTTCTGGATGAATTTTTAACACCTCAGCCAATCTAAAATGATAATATTTTAAATTGTTAAATAATTTTCTGATAGGAAACGCAATAGAATCTGGCTCTAAACCGCCCGTTGCAACTTGATATAATAACGGTTGAAAAGTATGGTAATTGTGTTTATCTACTAAAACAACTTGAACTTCTTTTTTTTCTAGTCCTTTTGCGAGTGCTAATCCAGCAAAACCTCCTCCAACAATTACAACTCTTGGCAAACTAGTTTGTGGTATGTTCATAGTAGATTTTTAGAATATTAGCTATTTAGGTTTTTATAAAAACAAATTTACTGAAAAGTGGTGATTTCTTATTTGAAACTTCGCTTTATTTCTTGTAAAGTTTTATCTGAATTTATAAAAGTTAAAATAATTTGACTTCTTAACGTAGAAATATCTTCATCAAAATAGTTTGCCCATGTATCATTTGAAAATAGCTTTCTAATTTGAGCAACTTTTTTTTGAGCAGTTGCTGCAAAAAACAAAAAAACATCTTCTTTTGTTCCTTTATGATGAAAATTGACACTCTTTTTTTTAAAATCTACAGCAATATAAAATTGCTTCTCGGCTTCGTTTAATGCATAGAAATCTGTCCATTTTGCAAACCCAATATAATCATTTTGATTTTCAATTTTTTCATCAGAAAGCAATCGCCACCTACAATTTGCAACGCGTCCCCAATGATTTGATTTCCGATAAACTCCTTCATCCGTATAAAAATAGAAGCTCTCTGACTTGCTTTTATAATGTGTGTTTTCTGAAAACTCAAAGTCAATTACTTTTGTAAATTCACAAAAAGTATGTTTAAAAAAATTGGTTGGATTGTAGGTTTTTAACAATTAAAAATTATTTAATTACTAATTTTCTTGAAGGCTCTCTATAATAACCTTCAACAGTAATGGTGTCTTTGTCAAATTTAACTTTAGCAAATGCTGAAGTGTTCTCTGTATCTACCATTCCTTTAAAAGTTAAATAATGCACATTATCAACTAATTGATACCCTCCTGCATGATTATGTCCATTAAAAAAAATCTTTACGTTTTTATATGGTTTTATAAGCGATAGAAATTGGTCTCTATTCCAAATATTATGTTGATCAACAGGGAAAATAGAAAAGTGACAATAAAACCCAACTTTCTCATTATTTTTAACTGCTTTTTCTAATTCTTCTTTTACCCAAGTTAATTGTTTTGTGCTTAAACCACCATTCCATTCTTTTAAATAAGGTAAATCTCTATCTTTAAACGAGTTAAATAGAGAATCTGTTTGTTGTTTTTTAGTTTCGGTTAACGCACCATAAAAACTAAGATCATTGCCATCTAGAACAATAAAACGCCAGTCTTTTTCTACAAAACTATAATATCGAGATTTTAAATTGAACTGTTGTATAACTTCTTTTTTTAGTGAATCTTTTACTTCAAAATCATGATTCCCTAACACATGATACGAAGGTGACTTTAATTTTTCCCATGTTGGCATTACGCTGTCTAAACTTTCAAAATTTTTATCAATAAAATCGCCTAAATGAATGGTATAACTTAATGTATCTTTATTTAAAACCGAAACAGCTTCTTTTAACCTTTGAGGTGCTTTTTTATAATATCGATTCCATTTAATATCGCAATTACAATATTGGCTATCAGTAACAACACCTATTTTAAAAGAAGTCTCATTTGTGTTTGAGCAAGAAATTATACTTGAAAAAATTATTGAAAAGAAAACTATTTTTTTCATTTTTTAATACGTTTTATAGCTACAAATATACAGCATTCTAAAATCAAAAAACGCAACCAACTTAATGATTGCGTTTTATTTTATGTTTCTGAATCTTATTCAGAAAGGCCTGTTTCTTATTCAGAAATATTTATTTTGAAATCCCGCTTTTCAGCGGGATAAGTTCAATTACGTATTTTGAAAACAAAATACTATTTCACTTACTTCACTTCCTCAAAATCTACATCTTCAACATTGTCTCCTTGAGCGTCACTTGCTTCTGGTTGACCTTCTGGTGCTCCAGCTCCACCTTGCGCTTCTTGCTCTGCTTTATACATTTCTTCTGAAGCAGCTTTCCAAGCTTCATTTATGGTTGACATTGCAGCATCAATTTGTGCAATATCTTTAGATTCGTGCGCAGCTTTTAATTCAACTAATGCAGCTTCAATCGGCGCTTTTTTATCGTCAGATAATTTTTCTCCAAATTCTTTCAATTGCTTTTCAGTTTGAAAGATCATTCCGTCAGCTCCATTGATTTTCTCAGCAGTTTCTTTTGCTGCTTTATCTGCATCAGCATTTGCTTCTGCTTCTTGCTTCATTTTTTGAATTTCTTCTTCTGATAATCCAGACGAAGCTTCGATTCTAATCTCGTGAGATTTGTTCGTTCCTTTATCCAAAGCAGAAACTTTGATAATTCCGTTTGCATCAATATCAAAAGTTACTTCAACTTGTGGAATTCCTCTTCCAGCTGGCGGAATACCATCTAAATGGAAACGACCAATTGTTTTATTATCTGCAGCCATTGCTCTTTCACCTTGTAAAACATGAATTTCTACTGAAGGTTGATTGTCTACTGCCGTAGAAAATACTTGAGATTTCTTTGTTGGAATTGTTGTATTTGCATCGATTAACTTTGTAAATACATTCCCCATTGTTTCGATTCCTAATGATAAAGGTGTAACGTCTAATAACAATACATCTTTTACATCACCAGATAAAACTCCACCTTGAATTGCAGCTCCTAAAGCAACAACTTCATCAGGGTTTACTCCTTTACTTGGTGTTTTTCCAAAGAATTTTTCAACTGCTTCTTGTACAGCAGGAATTCTTGTAGAACCTCCAACTAAAATTACCTCATCAATATCACTTTTAGATAAACCTGCCGCTTTTAATGCTGATTCACATGGAGCAATTGTTCTTTTTACTAAATCGTCAATTAATTGCTCAAACTTTGCTTTTGTTAAACTTCTTACTAAGTGTTTTGGTCCACTTGCAGTTGCAGTAACATATGGCAAATTGATTTCTGTAGTTGCAGAACTAGATAATTCTATCTTCGCTTTTTCTGCAGCTTCTTTTAAACGTTGTAAAGCCATTGGGTCTTTACGTAAATCAATATTTTCTTCAGCTTTAAATTCTTCTGCTAACCAGTTGATGATTTTTTGATCTACATCATCTCCTCCTAAATGAGTATCTCCATCAGTTGCTAATACTTCAAAAACTCCGTCTCCTAATTCTAAGATAGAAACATCATGTGTTCCACCACCAAAATCAAAAACAACAATTTTTTGGTCAACTCCTTTTTTATCCATTCCATACGCTAAAGCAGCAGCAGTTGGCTCGTTGATAATTCTACGAACTTGTAATCCTGCAATTTCTCCAGCTTCTTTTGTAGCTTGTCTTTGTGCATCATTAAAATATGCTGGCACTGTAATTACCGCTTCAGTAACATCTTGTCCTAAATAATCTTCAGCAGTCTTTTTCATTTTTTGCAAGATCATTGCAGAAATTTCTTGTGGCGTATATAAACGGCCATCAATATCTACTCTTGGCGTATCATTATCTCCTTTTACCACTTTATAAGGAACTCTTTCTGCTTCTTTTTTAGATTCAGAATATTTGTTTCCCATAAAACGTTTGATAGAATACACGGTTTTTGTTGGATTGGTTACCGCTTGTCTTTTTGCTGGATCACCAACTTTACGTTCTCCTCCTTCAACAAATCCAATAATAGATGGTGTTGTTCTTTTTCCTTCTGCATTAGGAATTACAACTGGCTCATTTCCTTCCATTACGGAAACACATGAATTTGTTGTTCCTAAGTCAATTCCTATAATTTTACTCATAATTGTTATTTATATAATTAATATTGTTATTTCAATTTTACAATTCTCTAATAGTCAATTTGTATGCCATCTCTTTTTAAATAAAAAAAATGTCAGTTTCTAGGATTTACAACTAAAAAAATATGACAGGTTGACAGAAATTTGTGTTTTTAGGTATCGTAAAATCCGAGAAATAAAATTTTTCAAATCGACAAATTTTATACATTAGCCAAAAATTTAAGTATGTCGCAATTTATTAGTGTTTTTGATATGTTAAAGATTGGAGTTGGACCATCAAGTTCTCATACTCTTGGACCTTGGCGTGCCGCTCAGCTTTGGATAAAAAAGTTGAATCTAGAAATTATCACCGATGTAGTTACACATATTAAAGTAGATTTATACGGATCTCTTTCTTTAACAGGAAAAGGACACGCAACCGATTTAGCTGTTTTATTAGGTTTAAGCGGAACAGATCCAGAATACATTCCGATTGATTCTATAAATGCAATCATATCAAACATAAAAGACACAGGAATTCTAAAACTAAATGGTTTAGATGATGTTCCTTATACAGAAAATACGATCTCTTTTAATAGAGATTTTTTACCATTTCATTCAAACGGAATGACGTTTACTGCGTATCATGATACCAAAGTACTTTCTAAAGAAACCTATTATTCTATTGGTGGCGGATTTATTGTGCAAGAAAATGACAATTTAGAAGATGAAATAGAAATTTCAAAAAAGAACTTTCCATATCCTATCAACAGAGCAAAACAATTAGAAGAATATTGTGAAGCAGAAAATAAATTAATTTCTGATATTGTTTTATTAAACGAATTGGAATTAAAATCTGCCGATGAAATTGATTTTGAATTGCGTAGAATTTGGGATACGATGTTAGAATGTATGTACATTGGTTGTCATACAGATGGAATTTTACCTGGCGGATTAAATGTAAAACGCAGAGCTTTAAGCATGCATGATAAATTGATTAAAGATAGTTCTTATACAAATCCGAAAGAATGGATTACTGCAATTAGAAGTACAGAAGTAAAATTTAGAGAAATCTTAAAATGGGTAAGTTGTTTTGCCTTATCTGTAAACGAAGTAAACGCTTCTTTAGGAAGAGTTGTTACAGCACCAACCAACGGAAGTGCAGGTGTAATTCCAGCTGTTTTAATGTATTATTTAGTGATTGAAAACCATGATGCTGACTTTGTACACATCAAAAAATTCTTATTAGTTGCTGGTGAAATTGGAAGTATTTTTAAAAAGAATGCAACTATTTCTGCTGCGATGGGCGGTTGCCAAGCAGAAATTGGCGTTTCTTCTTCAATGGCTGCTGCTGCATTAACTGAAGTTTTAGGAGGAACACCAGCGCAATGTTTGGTTGCTGCTGAAATTGCAATGGAACATCATTTAGGTTTGACTTGTGATCCGATTGGTGGTTTGGTTCAAATTCCGTGCATAGAACGCAACGCAATGGGAGCGATAAAAGCAATTAATGCCGCAGAATTGGCATTAGATACCGATCCAAAAGACACAAAAGTTCCGTTAGATAAAGTGATTGATACGATGTGGGAAACTGCAAAAGACATGAACAGAAACTACAAAGAAACTTCTGAAGGTGGTTTGGCAATTACAGTTCGTTTAGCCGATTGCTAGATTCAGTGATCAGTTATCAGAAATAAAAAAGTTGCAGAGTTGCAAAGGCTCAAGGTTTCAAAGATTCAAAATTCAAAGATTCAAAGATTGTTCATTTGCGAATGTAATGAAGCAATCTCTTTGTTTTTAGTTAATTTCTTGTCTAAAAGAACTGAAATAAATACACCAATTATATATGCGAGGATATCTAACCAATCAAAAGTAGCTCCTAAAATAATAGTTGCTATTTTATTATCTTCAAGTCCAACTATTTTTACAAATTCAACATATTGTAATATTTCAATTGTAACCGCAAATAGTAAAACCCCGAATCCAAGATTTAAACCATTTCTTTTGTAAAAAATTCTTAAAAATGAAAAAATAAGCATTACAGCTAAAACATCTCCAACAAAAGGACGTATAAATTGATCTTGAATATAACCCGCAATAATCAATTCAATAATTAATACTAATAAAGTAAGATAGATATATTTCTTATTGATTGACATCTGTTTTATTACAAACTTTTATTCATTGCTATAAAATCAAAAACATATTTTCCTATTTGAAATTGATGTTCTCCAACCTTCTCAAAACCGTTTTTTAGGTAAAAATTAATAGCTCTAAGATTATCAACATACACAGACAACCATATTTGCTTACTTCCTAAATCAGCAGCTTTTTGCAATACTGTTTTTTGGAGTTTTAATCCGATTTTCATAGACAGAAATTCTTTTAAAACATAAATTTTCTGCAATTGAGAAACGTTTTCTCTAGTCACAAATTCTGATGGAGAATGCACTTTTAACTTTGCATAACCAACAGGGTTTTCATCAACAAAAGCCAACCAAAATACATTGTTTTCTTTTTGAATACTGTTTTTCATTTTATCTTCAGAAAAAGTACGGCTAAAATAATCTAGTAAGATTTGTCTGTCTTCAAATAAATGTCCAAAAGTTTCATCAAAAGTTGTGATTGCTAGTTCTGCAATCATTGCAGCATCATTTGTATTTGCTTCTCTAATTTGCATTATCGTGTAAAGACCAATTCTGTTTTGGTAGACATATTTTCATCAAAACCATAACCATCAATATGAAATCCTTTTAAACCATCAATAGTTGTAATATTGTTATCAATGATATAACGCACCATTAATCCGCGTGCTTTTTTAGCAAACATCATAATCGTTTTATATTCTCCGTTTTTAAAATCTTTAAATACTGGCGTAATCATGGGCACTTTTAATACTTTTTGATTGACCACTTTAAAATATTCTGAACTTGCTAAGTTGATGAACAAATCATCTTCTGCTAATTCTTCGTTTAAAGCATTGGCAATTTTATCGCCCCAAAATTGGTACAAGTTTTCTGTGCGTCCAACTTTTAACTTTTTCCCCATTTCTAAACGATAAGCTTGTATTAAATCCAACGGCTTTAACAAACCATACAAACCAGAAAGAATGCGTAACCGATCTTGCAACAACGGAATTTTATCTGCCGCTAAAGAATTTACATCGATTCCTCTAAAAACTTCTCCGGTAAATGCAAAAATGGCTTGTTTAGAATTGTCTGGTGTAAATGGGATACTCCAATTTTGATTGCGCTCGTAGTTCAGTTCTGCCAAGTCTTTTGAAATACTCATAAAATCAGCAATCTTTTTTCGAGACAAGGTTTTTAATTTCTTATTCAGTTTTACTGAATCGTCTAAAAATTGTGGCTGCGAATGCAAACTCGCTGGCACTTTACTTTCAAAATCTAAAGATTTTGCTGGAGAAATAATAATTTTCATAAAACTGTTTTCTTAATGAAGTAAAAATACAATTCAAAAAAAGAATTATCAAACTTTTAAAAACTTTAATTTTTATCGATAAAAAAACACTTCTCCCCTAAAAAATAATTCAATTCCTTTTATATTTACACAGAAACGCAAAACATTCATGACCTTAACCATTGAAAATATATTATTAGTTGGCTCTCTATTGCTTTTTTTAAGTATTATCGTTGGCAAAACATCGTATAAATTTGGCGTTCCAACATTAATTCTTTTCTTAACAATCGGAATGTTAGCGGGTTCTGACGGAATTATTGGCATTCGTTTTAACGATCCAAAAATTGCGCAGTTTATTGGAATTGTTTCGCTAAATTTTATTTTATTTTCTGGAGGATTAAACACGCAATGGTCTAGTGTAAAACCAATTTTAAAAGAAGGAATTGCTTTATCTACTCTTGGTGTTTTACTTACAGCAATTTCGGTTGGTGTTTTTGTTTGGTATGTTACCGATTTTACAATTTACGAAAGCATGTTGTTAGGTTCTATTGTATCTTCTACAGATGCAGCCGCCGTTTTTTCTATTCTTAGATCTAAAAATTTGGCTTTAAGAAAAAACTTAAGACCCACTTTAGAATTAGAAAGCGGAAGTAACGATCCGATGGCTTACGTGTTAACAATTGCATTTTTAAGTTTGGTTATCAATCAAGATCAAGGTTTATTATCCGTTGTTCCAATGTTTTTTCAACAAATGATTTTTGGCGCCATTGCAGGTTTTGGTTTTGGAAAATTAAGTGAACTTATTATCAATAAAATAAAACTTGGTTTTGAAGGTTTGTATCCTGTCTTGGTAATCGCTTTAATGTTTATTACTTTTTCGGCAACAGATTTTGTGGGCGGAAATGGATTTTTAGCCATTTATATTTGTGCTGTTTATATAGGAAATCAAGATATAATTCATAAAAAAACCATTTTAAAAATGTACGATGGTTTGGCTTGGTTGATGGAAATTGTGTTGTTCCTTACTTTAGGTTTGCTTGTTTTTCCTACGCAAGTTTTTCCGTTTATGGGAATTGGATTATTGATTTCTTTGTTTTTAATTATCATTGCGCGTCCTGTTGCCGTTTTTATCAGCTTGCTATTTTTTAAAATGAAACTTCGCAGACGTTTTTATATTTCTTGGGTTGGTTTACGTGGCGCAGTTCCTATTGTGTTTGCAACGTATCCGCTTTTAGCGGGAATTGAACAAGCAAATAATATTTTTAACATTGTCTTTTTTATTTCTGTTACTTCTGTATTGATACAAGGAACAACCCTGTCTATTGTTGCAAAATGGTTAAATGTTGCTACGCCTGACAAGAAAAAAATTCTTACAGATTTGGATAAATTTATTTCTGATTCGCCCAAAACCACGATGAAAGAATTTGAAATATCTCCAACTTGTTATGCAGCAAATAAGAAAATTGTAGCATTAAAATTTCCGAAAAATGCAATTATTGCAATGATTAAAAGAGATGATAAATTTATAACTCCAAACGGCTCTACAATTATTGAAGCCAATGACACACTTGTAGTACTTTCTGAAAGTCAAGCAGGAATTGACAGTGTTAATCTTTGCTTAAATAAAACAGAAATATAACTTTATTTCTACTTTATATCATTTTCTTATTTACTTTTACAGCATGACAAAATACCTGCACTTTTTTGGATTAGCGTTGCTAATTGTATGTTGCTCTTTTACCAAAGGAAACACGCATACAAATACAACCAAAAAAGAGCATAACGAAGTTTCTTTTTTTAAAGAAAAAGCTTCTTCTTCTGTTGAATCTACTTTTTTTAAGGCGATTCAAGTAGCAGAAATAACTATAAATCAATTAGGTGCTAACACGTTTACCTTTTCTTCTGAGGAGTCAACTGTAAAGCCCTTTACTACAAACAAAGGACTAGAGCAGTTTATTGAATTTCAGTTTTTACAATATGTAAACACCGAAAAAAACTTTCTTTTTCTCTCTAGAAAATCTGATCTTATTTTTCCTTTTCATTACCATTGGTAATTGATGTAAACTAAGTAGCTACTTGGCTATTCACATCATTTTTTAAGCATTATAATTTCATAATGCAACTTATCAATATATCCATTTAATAAAAATAACAACAATGAATTTAGGAAGTACTTTTGTTGGAATTGTTTTGGCAATTATTTGTATTGCGCCATTTCTAGTTCTAGATCAACAAAGAAAAAAGAAGAAAAGAAACAGATTAAAATCACTCAACTTAAACGCACATAAAGTTGAATGCAAAATTGACACACATGAGTTTTGTGGAGATTATCTTATAGGCATCGACACTAAAAAAGGAGTTCTTTTTTTTAATAAAAAATTGAAAGAAAACTCAGAAGAAGTTTCTATTAATCTTACTCAAGTTAAAGAATGTAGCATCTATACTCGTTATCAAGAAGCAAAAATAAAAGGTCAAAATTTTAAAGAAATTCAACAACTTTCTCTAAGTTTTATTCCGCTAGATAAAAGCGCATCAGAAATAAAATTAACCTTTTTTGATGCTGATATAAATATGATGCTCAGTGGCGAATTAGAATCCATTAAAAAATGGCTGACTATTATTAACACACAATTAGCTGCAAAAACATAAAAACTGCACCCCCTAAATAATAAAATAAAAATGAAAAAAATAATAGCAATACTCATTTTAACTATTTCAATACATTCTGTACAAGCACAAAATTCAGTAACTTTTATCATAAAAGTTAAAGGAAGTAATGATACCTTATTTGGTGTAAATTGCATATTAAAGAATACGACTATTGGAACAAGCTCAGATGAAAAAGGTGCTTGTGAGTTCAACAATATTCCAAATGGAAAACAAACATTTGAGTTTTCCTATATTGGTTTTAAGAATGTTGAAAAAACGTATACCTTCCCATTAAAAGACAAACAACCAATAGTCATTTATTTAGCAGAAAATACCGTATTAGAAACAGTAACTATTTTCTCTACAAGAACTAAAAACAGAATTAAAGAAATACCTACAAAAATTGAAGTTTTAGGAAACGAAGAAGTCGTTGAAGAAACAGCCATAAATCCGGGAAATATTTCTAAACTTTTGGGTGAAACATCTGGTATACAAGTACAACATACTTCTGCTATTTCAGGAAATGTAAGTTTTAGAATTCAAGGATTACAAGGGAAATATACACAATTGCTAAAAGATGGATTTCCGTCTTATGGCGGTTTTTCATCAGGACTAAGTTTATTGCAAATTCCACCCCTCGATTTAGAACAAGTTGAAATCATAAAAGGTTCGGCTTCTACACTTTATGGCGATGGTGCTATTGCAGGAATTGTAAATTTAATTTCAAAAAAACCAAAAGACAAACCTAAATTTTCTGTAATGCTTAATCAAACTCACAAAGGAGGAAATGATATAAGCACTTATTTTTCTGGTAAAAAAGGGAAGTTTGGTGCGACCTTAATTGCAAGTACTAACACCCAAAAAGAAAAAGACATCAATAATAATGGGTTTTCAGATTTGCCTGAATATACTAGGGCTGTAATTGCCCCAAAGTTATTTTACACTTTTGATGACAATAACAAATTTGAAATTGGTTTTAGTAATGTAACAGAAAATAGAATTGGTGGTGATATAAAAGCAATTAATAATGAAAATGACAGTAATCATCCATTTTTTGAAGAAAATAAAACAAAAAGATTAACTTCTAATATTAAATATGAAAACACGTCAACATCAGGAAATGTACTTACTTTAAAAGCTTCTTTTGGGAATTTTGACAGGACCCTAAAAACAAATACCAATATTTTTTCTGGTGTTCAAAAAACGGTATTTTCGGAATTATCATACTACATCGAAAAAGAGAAACACAAATTTGTAAGCGGAATGAACTTTTACTTCGATGATTTTAATCAAAAAAATCCAAATACGTTCACCCTAAATTATAACTACAAAACGATAGGTGTTTTTTCACAAGATAATTGGAAAATAACAGATAAATTTTTCTTAGAACCAGGCGTTCGCTTAGATTACAATTTTAAAAAAGGATTGTTTTTTCTTCCAAGACTGGCAGCAATGTATCACGTAACTGATCATTTTTTTACGCGTTTAAGTGGTGGATTTGGCTACAAATTGCCAACCCCTTTTACTGATGAAGCAGAACGAACCAGATATCAATCTGTAGCTTTTTCAACAGGTTTAAAAACAGAAAAATCAATGGGATTAAATCTTGATTTTAATTATAAAACCGAATTAACAGATGAATTATTCTTAACGTTGAACCAAGCGTTTTTTATCACAAAAATTAACAATCCTATTATTGCCAATCAAAATTTATTAGCCAATCAAATTGTAAAATATGAAACAGCAAATGGCTCTATAATAAGTAAAGGATTGAATACAAATTTACGTTTGACATTAGACGAATTAATACTATATGTTGATTACACCTATCTTAATCCTATAAAAACATACGACCAAAACAAAATAGTAGAATATACACCACAAAATAAATTAACCTCTACATTGGCCTATGAAGACGAAGAAGAACATTGGAAAGTTGGTTTAGAAGCCTTTTATTTTGGAAATCAATATCGTGAAAACGGCACTAAAACTCCCAATTACTGGTTACTAGGAGCATCGGCACAAAAAGAATTTGGACATTTTACAATAGCCATAAATTTTGAAAATATTTTAGACGTTCGTCAAACCAGATATGAAAACATTGTAAGTGGTTCCATAAACAATCCAAACTTTAATGAATTGTATGCCCCTTTAGACGGATTTGTTGGAAACATGGTTTTAAAATATGATTTGTTTTAAATCAAGTACATTAAAGAATCAATAATAGTAAAACGAAAATGAAGCCCTTTTAAATCCTATTTTCATGCTCAAATCATAAATAAATACTTTAAAAATGTAGCTAAACCTCGTCTTTAGAGTTAATAGTATACGTTCTCCATTTTTCTAAACAGTCAGCAATGTCTTGCGGAATTTCAGAATTAAAACGCATAAACTCACCTGTTTTTGGATGTGTAAACCCGAGTGTTTTTGCATGCAATGCTTGTCTTGGCAACGTTTTAAAACAATTCTGTACAAATTGCTTGTATTTGGTAAACGTAGTTCCTTTTAAAATGTCATTTCCGCCATAACGTTCATCATTAAACAAAGTGTGACCAATATGTTTAAAATGCGCTCTAATTTGATGCGTTCTTCCAGTTTCTAATTTACACTGCACCAACGTTACATAAGTCAACCGTTCTAACACTTTATAATGTGTAACGGCATGTTTTCCAAAATCTCCTTCAGGAAAAACATCCATTTGCAAACGATTTTTTAAACTACGTCCAATATTTCCTTCAATGACTCCTTCATCTTCTTCAACATTTCCCCAAACCAACGCGTAATACAAACGTTCTGTAGTTCTGTCAAAAAATTGTTTTGATAAATGCGCCATTGCAAATTCGGTTTTTGCAACTACTAACAATCCACTAGTATCTTTGTCAATTCTATGCACCAAACCTGGGCGTTCGTTAGAATTAGTTGGTAAATTTTCTATGTGATGAATCAATCCGTTTACCAGGGTTCCAGAATAATTTCCGTGTCCAGGATGCACCACCATTCCGGCTGCTTTATTAACCACAATTACCGTGTCGTCTTCGTAAATAATATCCAACGGTAAATCTTCTGCAACCAATAAATTTTCTGCTGGCGGATGTGCTAACACCACACGAACAACATCATGTGGTTTTACTTTATAATTCGATTTTACGGCGACATCATTTACTAAAACATTTCCTGCTTTTGCAGCTTGTTGCACTTTATTACGCGTTGCGTTTTCTACAAAATTCATCAAATATTTATCTACTCTTAAAGGTTCTTGACCTTCGCTTGCGGTAAATCTAAAATGCTCGTATAATTCGTCGTTTTCTAAATCTGTATTTTCTTCCTGCATAAATGATGTGCTGTATTATTTTTAGTGAAATTTTCCACTTATTCAGTTTGACAACTGTTAATTGTTAACTGATAACTGATAACTGATAACTGATAACTGAACTTACTCTTTTCCGTCTCCTAAAACCAAATCGATGACCGAATTTTTTGGTCGTTTTTCTCCAGGTTTTAAGTTGCTTCCATTGTATTTCATTCCTCTTACAACATCTTTACCAATATCGCGTACATAAAAAGATTCTCCAATTCTAAAACCGATAGAAAGCAAATGTGTAATTGCTTGTCTTTTAGTTCTTCCGTTTAAATCTGGCAACACAACATCGTTGTATTTAGACGGATTTACAGTCAAGTAAATTTTTCGTTTTTCTTTTACAAAGTCTCCAGCTTCCGGATTTTGTTCAATCACCGATTTATTTGGGTACTCTGGATTGTATCTTGTAGAATCTATAACAATAAAAGTTAAGTCTACTTCTTGTAGTTTTTTAGCAGCCTCTGTTAGTTCCATTTTATTTAAATCTGGAACTTCAATTTTTTGATCGTGATTGGTTGTAAAACCAAGCCACCATTTTAATACAAAAACCAACAATAAAGAGACAACTACTACAATTGCAACTTGTTTAAAAAAAGAGGTGCTTTTGATAAATTTAAAAATGTTCATGATCAATTTTTTAAGAACAACAAAGATATAAAACCAAACGTTAGTCTTTCTATTTATATTTTGATAAATTTGTTAAACTGATTTTAATTTTTTACAAGTGAAAAAAAATATTGCCATTATAATGGGAGGTTACTCTTCCGAAGTAAACATTTCATTAAAAAGTGGTGGAGTTGTTTACAAAAATTTGGATCGGGAAAAATACAATCCGTATAAAGTTCATATTTTAAAAGAAAAATGGGTAGTTGTTGATGATGCAAGTACTGAATACCCAATCGATAAAAATGATTTTTCTGTAACTTATGGTGGAGCTAAAATAACTTTTGATTGTGTTTTTAACGCCATTCATGGAACACCGGGAGAAGACGGAAAGATTCTTGCTTATTTTGATTTAATAGGGCTAAAACATACGTCTGCTCCTTTTTATCAAATGGCATTAACGTTTAATAAAAGAGACACGTTAAGTGTTGTAAAACACTACGGAATAAAAACAGCAACTTCTGTTTATTTAAATAAAGGCGATGTTCTAAATACCGATAAAATTATTGCAACAGTTGGTTTGCCTTGTTTTATAAAACCAAATAATGCAGGTTCTAGTTTCGGAATTTCAAAAGCATATTCAGCCGAAGAAATTAGCATAGGAATAGAAAAAGCATACAAAGAAGATTCTGAAATTTTAATAGAACGTTTTTTAGACGGACCAGAAGTTTCAGTAGGTGTTATTCAGTATAAAGGAGATGTAAAAGTTTTACCAATAACTGAAATTAAATCTGAAAATGATTTCTTTGATTATCAAGCAAAATACGAAGGGAAATCTCAAGAAATAACTCCTGCAGATTTATCAAAAGATACTGCAGAAAAAGTAAGAAAAGCAGCAAAAAAAGTATATCAAATTTTAAATATGAGTGGGTTTTCTCGTTCAGAATACATTTTGGTAAATAACGAACCCCATTTTTTAGAAATGAATTCAGTGCCTGGCTTAACCGAAGAAAGTTTATTACCACAACAAGCAAACGAAGCCAATATTAGCTTGGCAGATTTATTTGATAACGCGATTGAAATGGCGTTACAAAAAAGTTAATCTGTTTATTTGTTGATTTGTATATTTACAACTTAACAAATAAACAGATACACATTTAAACATTTGTATTATGAAAAAAGCAATTTTTCCAGGTTCATTCGATCCAATAACTTTAGGGCATATAGATATTATTAAAAGAGGAATTCATTTGTTTGATGAAATTGTAGTTGCCATCGGAATCAATGCTGATAAAAAGTATTTATTTTCTTTAGAAAAACGTAAAAAATTTATTCAGGATGCTTTTTCTTCGGAGGATAAAATTACTGTAGAAACCTATACGGGTTTAACAGTTGATTATTGTAAATCCATCAAAGCAAATTTTATTTTACGCGGCTTACGAAATCCTGCTGATTTTGAATTTGAAAAAGCTATTGCACAAGCCAATGGAAAATTATCAAATATAGAAACGGTGTTTTTATTAACGAGTCCAGAAACGTCTTTTATCAGTTCATCCATCGTTAGAGATATTCTTAAAAATGGTGGTGATGCTTCTATTTTAGTACCTAAATCTGTATCAGAATCTTTAAATAAAAAATAAACTCCTAACAAACAACTTCTAAAACTTGTTGATTTTTTTCTACAAAACTTTCCAATACTTTAAAGAAATTTAAAATATCTTCTTCAGTGTTTGTTGCGTTTATAGTAACCAACCTTATAAAAGTATCTTCATTAAAATCACCAAAACCAACAACGGTTATTTGGTGTTCGTACAACAACGTACACAATGTTTTTGGGTCAATATCTTTATAGTTAAAGCAGATAGAAATTGAATCTTCAGAACTATACAAGGTATAATCTGGATGATTTGCAACATAAGTCCTCGCAATATCTGCCAAATAAAATTGTTGGTCTACAATTTTTTCAATTCCATTTGTTCCGATTGATTTCCACAAGGTCCAAAACTTCAATGCGTCATTTCTTCGTCCACATTGAAAAGATGTTTTTCCTAAATTGAAATCATCCCCATCCGTTTGATACAAATAATCTGCATCATTGCTAAAAGAATCATGAAGATGCTTTTTATCTTTCACTAAAATAAGAGAACACGTCAATGGCGTTCCAATCATTTTATGCGCATTATAACTAAAAGAATCAGATCGTTCCATTCCTTTTAACAAATGTCTTTTTGCTTCACTAAAAATAACAGAACCACAATATGCGCCATCTACATGCAACCAAATATTGTGTTTTTCTGTAATAGTAGCAATTGCATCTATCGGATCAAAAGCTCCTAAAACAGTTGTTCCTGCCGTTGCATTTACAAAAGTTGGAATCTTTCCATTCTCAATATCAAGATTAATTTGTGCTTCTAATTTAGCAGGAATCATACGCCCTTTTTCATCAGCTTCTATATATCGAATATTCGCTTTTCCAATTCCGGCAAAACTTGCATTTTTCGCATTGGAATAATGAGATTCTTTAGACGTATAAACAACTAAAGACTTCGACATTCCGTTTTGTCTACAATCTGGATCTTTTACATCTCTAGCCATAATCAACGCCATATAATTACTCATTGATCCACCAGTAGGAAAAGTTCCGTTACTTTGCGATCCATAACCAATCATATTGCAAGATTGTCTAATAATTTCTTGTTCAATGCCAACTTGCGGACCAGCAACTTTATATGTGTACATGCTGTTATTTAACAAAACAGCCAATAAATCTCCTAAAACAGCTTTGCTTTGTCTTCCTCCAAAAAGTTGATTAAAAAATAAGTTTGTTGCTGTTTTTGGCGTAGTAATAAGTACTTCTTTAAGCACTTTTTTAAAGACGTCATCAACTAATGCGTCTTTATGAAGAGATAAATCAATAGTTTCGTATAAAACATCTGAGTCTATGCGTTTTGCAACTGGATGATTCTCTTCTTCGTTTAATAAAACTTCAACCAGTTCATTAAAAAGGATTAAATCATTACTTAATTCAGACATATATTGTTGTTCTTTTTTATGGTTGATTGTTGTACTCCTTTGACGGTGTCATAAGACATCTCCTTACAAACAAATTCATTTTTTTCTGAATCGTACACATTGCAGTTCTTAATTGGTTTTGCATACAAATGTAACGACATGCTTCGTTTGTTGGATGTGTTTTCCAAATTATGAAAACCCATAAAATCGATCATGTAAGAAACATCTCCTGCATTTAAGTTAGTCGTTTTAACAATGTCTAACTCTCCCCTTTCGCTTTCGGTATAAATATGTTCTCTAAAAGTTCCATCAACAAAATACACCCAACATTCTTCTCCACCATGATCGTGAATTGCAGTAACTTGTTCTTTTTCCCAGCAAATTAGGATCAATTCAAAGTTTTCGTTTTCTGCAATACAGTTTCGAGTATAACAGGTTTCTGACCACGTTGCATATTTTTTAAATTCAGCAATTGGCAGTTCCATAGATTTTAAAATAGCAGTGTAATTCGCCCTCTCTTCTTCATCTAAAACCTGAATAAGTTCCGAAAGCTTTTGTAATGAGTTTTGAGTATTTTTTGTAGATTCCAAAGGATTTTGAATGTTTTTCGCATTAAATCAAAGGAAAAACCCCTGTTTTTAGCATTATTGCTAAGATACCTTTTTAGAAACTTTTAAACGAATAATTCAGAAAAAATCCCTTTTTAATTTTATTAGAATAGCTCAGGTTTACTTCAATTATTGTAAGGATTTTAAGAAACGACTCTTATTCTAAATAAGTTAAATTCAGTTAATTTTTCTGCTTTTTTCAAAAAAGTAGTAACTTAGTGAGCACTAAAAAAATCAACCATTTGAAAACACTTACAATCAACGGAAAAAACCACAGCCTAGAAGCGCAAGATGATATGCCTTTGCTATGGGCAATTAGAGATATTATTGGATTGACAGGAACAAAATACGGCTGCGGCATTAGTCAATGCGGTGCTTGTTCTGTTTTAATTGATGGAGAAGTAGTTCGTTCTTGCAGTTTGCCTGTAAGTTATGGACTTGGAAAACAAATTACAACCATAGAAGGAAAAACAGATAATCTTGAATATTTAAGAGAAGCTTGGGAAGAAATTAATGTTCCGCAATGTGGTTATTGTCAGTCTGGACAATTAATTGCTGCAACTTCTTTACTTAACAGCAACCCAAACCCAACAGACCAAGATATTGATGACGCCATGAGTGGTAATATTTGTAGATGCGGAACCTATCCAAGAATTAGAAAAGCAATTCACACTGCTGTAAAACTTAAAAACAAATAGATATGGAAGGTATGCAAAACATGAGCCGTAGAAATTTCGTGAAAGTTTTTGGTTTGGCTTCAGGAGGATTAATTATTGGATGTCAATTTATCTCAGAAAATGAAATTGTTAGAATTGATGACGGAACCACTTTTACTCCGAATTTATTTATACAATTAAAAAAAGACGGAAAATTAATTTTAGTCTGTTCTCGTTCAGAAATGGGACAAGGAATTAGAACCTCTTTGACTTCTGCTATTGCAGATGAAATGGATGCTGATTGGAAGTATGTTTCTGTAGAACAAGCAACTGGAGATAAAAAATTCGGAAATCAGAATACAGATGGTTCTCGTAGTGTAAGAACTATTTTAGAGCCGATGCGTAAAATGGGCGCAACTGCAAAAGCAATTTTAATTAGTGCTGCTGCAAAAAGATGGCAAGTTTCTGAATCAGATTGTACAGCAGAAAATCATTATGTCATCAATAAAAATAATGACAAAAAACTCTTTTTTGGTGATTTAGTTGAAGATGCAATGCAAATTGATATTCCTAAAGACATAAAACTTAAAGACAAAAAAGACTTTAAATATATTGGTAAATCTTTAAAAAGCATTGACATCAATCATTTTACACATGGTTCTGCCATCTACGGATTGGATGCTCGTTTGCCAAACATGAAATTCGCAACCGTTGCTCGTTGTCCGTCTGCTTTTGGAACTGTAAAAAGCGTTGACAAAACCAATGCTCTTAAAGTTGCTGGTGTTGTAGATATTATTGAATTAGAACAAGTAAAAAAACCTTTCGGAATGTTTGGCGGAGTTGCAGTAATTGCTACAAACACTTGGGCGGCAATACAAGGAAAAAATAAATTAGACATTACTTGGAATAACGGTAGAAATGGAAAATACGACAGTAAAAAGTACATGCAAAAAATTACCAATCGTGTCCATAATAAAGCAAAAGTTGTTCCGCCAACAACAGGAAATGTAAATGAGGCTTTTTCTAAAGCTTCTCAAATTGTTGAAGCAACGTATCAATTACCACATTTGGCACATGCACCAATGGAAACACCAAATGCTTTGGCTTGGGTTCATGATGGAAAATGTGAAGTTTGGGCGCCATTACAAGATCCACAAACTGCAAGAGATGATGTGGCTGCATATTTAGGAATAGACAAAGAAAATGTAACCATTAATGTTACTTTTTTAGGCGGTGGATTTGGACGGAAATCAAAACCAGATTTTGTAAATGAAGCTGTTGCCTTGTCTAAAAAAATGAATGCTCCAGTGCAAGTAGTCTGGACACGAGAAGATGATGTTCAAAATAGTTATTATCACGCTACAGATGCACAATATTTAAAAGCATCCTTAGATAAGAATGGGACAGTAACAGGTTGGTTACACAGAACTGCATTTCCTTCTATAAACTCAACTTTTATGCCGGGTGTAGATTATGCTGCTGGTTGGGAAATTGGTCAAGGAATGAATAACAACCCTTTTGAAATTGAAAACACCCGTTTTGAAAATGCCAAAGCAGAAGCATATGTTAGAATTGGCTGGCTGCGTTCTGTTTGTTCAGTTTTTCATAGTTTCGGAATCAATTCTTTTATAGACGAATTAGCAGATAAAGCGAAAAAAGATCCGTTACAATTTAAATTAGATTTAATTGGTAAAGACAGAATCAGAAAAGAAAACTCTCCGCATCCATTAAACACAAAACGTTTAAAAAATGTGATGAACATTGCTGCAAAAAAAGCTGATTGGGGAAGAAATTTACCGAAAGGACATGGCTTAGGAATTGCCTTTTATTATAGTTTTTATAGTTATGTTGCAACTGTTGTAGAAGTTTCTGTAATCAACAACAAAGTAAAACTCCATAACATTTGGACCGTTTTAGATTGCGGTATGATCCTTAACAAAGACAATGTACTAAACCAAATGCAAGGTGCTGCCGTTTTTGGAACATCAATTGCTTTATATGGAAAAATTACGGCGAAAGACGGAGCTATAGAGCAAAGTAATTTTCACGATTATAAAATGGCAAGAATGAATGACATTCCGCCAATTGATGTAACTCTTGTAGAAAGCGATGAAGCTCCAACCGGAGTTGGAGAGCCGGGAGTTCCGCCAATTGCACCAGCAATTGTAAATGCAATTTTTAATGCAACAGGAAAAAGATATCGTTCTTTACCATTGTCTGATCACGGCTTGGTATAATTACAACACAATGTCATTTCGAGTGATTTTCTGTCAGATTGAGCGCAGCCGAAATCAAAGAAAATAGTATCGAGAAATCTCTCAATAGTTCTCGATACAAATTTCATTTTTTATCAAAAAGGAAATTCACTCGAACTGATCAATTTTACATGAAAAAAGAAACAGTTCTTATTATTCTTGCAGGCGGAAAATCATCTAGAATGGATTTCCCAAAAGGCTTGTTGAAACACAAGAATCATTTTTGGATACTTTCTCAAATGGAATCTTTTATTGGAGAAAAAATTACTATTGGATTAGGTTTTGATTATCAATTGTATTTTGATGCCATTCCTTGGCTAGCAAAAGCTGTTGAAAAGCCACAAAATTATCAACAGAAGATAGTGCATGTGGTTATTAATAAAACTCCAGAATTTGGATTGTTCTCTACAGTACAATCTGTTTTGAAAACTCTCGATACAAATCATCAAGCAGTCATTTTACCGATTGATGTTCCATTATTAAAATCATCAGAATTGAAAAAAATTATTGATACAGAAAATGAAATTGTCATTCCGACTTACAACAACAAAAACGGGCATCCAGTGAAATTAGCTCCAAAATTCTGGAAATCACTTTTAGAATTAAATATAACCGATAAAAACTCCAGATTAGATCTTCAAATCAAAAAAAGAAATGCATCAAAAATTTCATTGGTAGAAATTAATGATGCATCTATTTTAAAAAATTTAAACACGCCAAAAGATTGGCAAGCATTTACTTCTTAAAATTTATATTCTGACAATGGTTTTGTAAAATCTTCTGGATTTGCAGCCAAATGATACCGTGGATCATCAATTGCTTCTTCTATAATTCCGGCAAAAATTGGACTTGACTTATACAATAAAACCTTACAATCTTCACTTAAATGTTTTAACACAATCGATTTTCCTTCTGCTTGGTATTTTTCTACCAAGGCAAAAATTGCTTCAATGGCAGAATGATCGCTAATTCTAGCTTCTACAAAATCAATTTCTATATGTTGTGGATCATTTTTAACATCAAACTTATCGTTAAATGCAGAAATACTTCCAAAGAATAATGGCCCCCAAATTTCGTATACTTTTGTTCCGTCTTCTTTAAGACGTTTTCTTGCTCTAATTCGTTTTGCATTTTCCCAAGAAAAAACCAACGCACTTACAATAACTCCAGCTAAAACAGCAATTGCCAAATCGAAAATTACTGTTAAACCAGAAACCAATATCAATACAAAAACATCGGTTCTTGGTATTTTATTTAAAATTCTAAAACTAGACCAAGCAAATGTTCCGATTACGACCATAAACATTACTCCAACTAGCGCTGCAATTGGAACTCGCTCTATATAAGAAGATGCAAAAACGATAAAAATAAGCAACATAACAGCTGCTGTAATTCCAGATAATCTTCCTCTTCCACCACCTTTTATATTGATAATTGATTGTCCAATCATTGCACAACCTCCCATTCCACCAAACAAACCGGTAAGCATATTTGCACTTCCTTGCGCCACACATTCTCTATTTGTGTTCCCTCTGGTTTCTGTTAAATCATCAATTAAATTCAAGGTCATTAACGATTCAATCAAACCGATTGCTGCTAAAATTAAAGCGTATGGAAAAATGAATTTCAAGGTTTCAAAATTCATTGGGATTTTAGAAAATGTTTCTAAATGCAATGTTGGTAATCCACCTTTTAAGCCTTCTCCTCCACCATCTCTAATAAATGAACCAACGGTTGCAACGTCTAAGTTTGCAAAAATTACAATTCCGGCTACAACCAAAATAGCAATGAGGGCTTCAGGTAATTTTTTGGTTACTTTTATCTTTGGCAATCCCCACATAATAAGCATCGTTAATAAAACCAAACCAACCATATACCACAAACTATTCCCTTCTAACCAAACTTTTTCGCCATTTACAGTTGACTTAAACATGCCCAATTGTGCTAAAAAGATGACAATTGCCAATCCGTTTACAAATCCCATCATTACTGGGTGCGGAATCAATCTTACAAACTTTCCTAATTTAAAAACTCCAGCAGAAATTTGTATCAATCCCATTAAAATTACGGTTGCAAATAAATAGTACAATCCTAAATTTTCATCAGGACTTCCCATTGCATTTCCTTCAGAAACCAAGCTCACCATTACAACAGCCAAAGCACCTGTTGCTCCAGAAATCATTCCTGGTCTTCCACCAAAAATAGACGTAACTAAACCAACCATAAATGCAGCATACAATCCTACTAACGGATCCACTCCGGCAACAAATGCAAAAGCAACAGCTTCTGGCACTAAAGCTAAAGCAACTGTAATTCCTGATAAGACATCATTCTTTACGTTTTTAACTCTTTTTCTAATAAATTCAGTCATAGTTTTGGTTGATTTTTGAAGTCGGCAAAGATAGGTTTTATTTTAAACTTATAACTGCTTATAAGAATCTAGAACCAATCTAATGTTTGCGTATGTATTCTGCATTGCTTCATTAACTTGAGCTTCATTTTTAAATGCTACTTTGGTAATTCCCTCTTCTAATTGTGGTGTTAATTTTTCTTGAAAATCTGTTTTCATTAAAAACCAATGGGTGATTTTTAATTGCTGAAGGTCATCCATAATAAACAAATGATACGTTATTTTTAAAGGATTTTCTAAAACCAAACCTTTCACTCCGCATTCTTCTTCTACTTCTCTAACAGCAGTTTCTTCTATGGTTTCCCCTTTTTCAATTCTTCCTTTTGGCAAATCCCAAAAACCAAGTCTATAAATAAAAAGTATTTCTTCCTTTGGATTTAAAACCAATCCGCCAGCGGCAGAAACTACTTTGAAATGGTTTTTAAACGTTTTCCAATCTTTTTCAAGATTTGCACAAAATAAATTTACACCTTTAGAATTGCCTCTTTTTAGTTTGTGCAAGATTTCATCAATAACAATATCTTTAAAAATATAAACACGGTAATTGTTGTTTTTTTTTAATGAATCTGTTAAAATAATTGGCTTATCATTTACAAAAACTTTATACATTTGCAGCATGATTTTAAACAAAGATACAGCAAAAAAAACTGCTGAACTTTTATTGCAAGTAAAAGCCATAAAGTTAAATCCTTCACAGCCTTTTGTTTGGGCTTCTGGATGGAATTCTCCAATCTATTGTGATAATAGAATTACCTTATCTTATCCATCTGTTAGAAATTTTTTAAAAGAAGAACTTGCTAAATTAGTTGAACAAAAACATGGAAAACCAGATGTTATTGCTGGTGTTGCAACTGGTGCAATTGCAATTGGAGTTCTCGTTGCTCAAGAATTGGGTGTTCCGTTTGTGTATGTGAGACCAGAAGCAAAAAAACATGGACGTAAAAATCTGATTGAAGGTTACATTGAAGAAGGGCAAAATGTTGTTGTTATTGAAGATTTAATTAGCACCGGAAAAAGTAGTTTATTGGCTGTTGAAGCATTAAAAGAAGCCAATGTAAACATTAAAGGAATGGTTGCAATTTTTACCTACGGGTTTGAAATTGCTGACAATAATTTTAAAGAAAGTAATGTAGAATTAACTACCTTAAGTAGTTACGAATATTTACTAGAACAAGCGTTAGACAGCAGTTACATTTCAGATAAAGAATTAAATACACTATACGATTGGAGGAAAAATCCAAGCGAGTGGAATCAATAAAATAAACGATGAATTTAGAAAGCACAAAAGTTACCGTTGCAAAATCTTCAAAAGAAGTTTTTGAGTTTTTAATCAATCTTCAAAACTTTGAACAATTAATGCCAGAAAACACGCAAAAATTTGAAGTTGATCGAGATTCGTTTTTATTTGCTTTAAAAGGAATGCCAGAAATTAGATTGGTGTTAAAAGAGAAAACAGCATTTTCGAACATTACTTTAGGAGCTGCAAGCAGCAAATTACCATTTACTTTGTCTGCAAACATTTCAGAGTTAACTAATGATAAAAGTGAAGTTCAATTGTTCTTTAGTGGCGATTTTAATCCGATGATGGCAATGATGGTTAAAAAACCATTGACGAAGTTTATTGAGGTTTTGGCTGAAAATATTTCTAAACTTTAGACGAACGAAACTTCTTTAATGCCGAATTCCTTGATAGAATCATCTTCTAATTCAATTTGAAGTTTACCAATAGAAGAAACGTCAACAATTTTACCCATAAACAAAACGCCTTTGCTGTTTTTAAACATCGCAGGGATATTTTTCCTATACAAATGTTTTAAATAATTTTTCTTTAAAACATTTGTAGATGAATTTGTTATATAAGAAATTTGAGTTTTTAATTCAGCAATTAATAAATTTAAAAATTCATCAATATCTACTTCGGTTTCTATTTCTTTTAACATAGAAGTTGCATTAAAATTAGTTGGGAAATTTAGTTGATTTACATTTAATCCTACACCAATAATAGACGATTTAATTTCGTTTTTTTGCATGACATTTTCTACCAAAATACCACATATTTTCTTATTTGATGACAAAATGTCGTTCGGCCATTTAATTGCTACTTTAGGCATTTTATAGCTATTTAGCACATTCACAAGCGCAATTGAAACTGCATAATTAACCAAAACCTTATGCATTGCAGGAAAAGAATCAAACCTAACAAACACACTGCACAATAAGTTTTTATTGGCTTCAGAAAGCCAACTTGTTCCCATTTGCCCTCTCCCTTTTATTTGTTTCTTAGCAACAATAACTGTAAAATTTTCTAACAACGAAGATTGTGCCATTTCCTTTAAAAAAGAATTGGTAGAATCGATGGCATTAAGTTTGATTATCCTCATTTGTTAAAAATTCTACAAACATGTAGAATATACCGCAAAATAATCATAAAAAAACAATAACTTTGTTTTAAATATTAAAGAATTTTAATGACGATAAAAAAAATAGACACAGACGAGTTAATTGCTGAAATAATTAAAGGAATTGATGATGTAAAAGGAGAAGATGTTCAACTACTAGATTTAAGAGAAATTGAAAATACAGTTTGCGATTATTTTATTGTTTGTTCTGGAAATTCTAACACACAAGTTAAAGCCATTTCTGGTTCAATTCAAAAAGTTGTTAGCAAAAGCTTAAAAGACAAACCTTGGCATATAGAAGGAGAAATAAACTCTGAATGGATTTTAATGGATTACGTGAACGTTGTAGTTCATGTTTTTCAAAAACAAATTAGAGAGTTTTACGATATAGAAAGTCTTTGGGGTGATGCTAAAATAACAACAATTAGCGCAACCAATTAATCAAACAGTACAGAAAATTTACACATGAGTGATTCTAAAAATAGCAATAAAAAAAACACACCTAAGTTTAACTTTTACTGGGTTTACGGAGCAATATTTGTTCTTATACTAGCGTTTCAGTTTTTAAATTCTGGTGATGCTGCTTCTAAAAATATTTCAACAAATAAATTCAATGAAGTTTTAAATAGCAATGATATTAAACAAATTGTTATTGTTAACAGAAGTAATGCGCAAATCTACCTTACCGAAAAAGCGTTAAACAAAGAAGCGTATAAAAAATATAAAAAGACAACCGTTTTTAATCAGAAAGCACCTGCTTTTTCTTATGATTTTGGTGATTTACAAAATTTTGAAAATCAACTTACTGAGGCTAAAAAAACGCACAATTTAGATTTTGATCAAAAAAATATAGAACAAACAAGTTTTATGGATCAAATTTTCGCCTTCTTACCATTCATTATTTTAATCGCAATTTGGTTGTTCTTTATGAAGAGAATGTCTGGAGGCGGAGCTGGCGGAGGCGGTGGTGGTCAGATTTTTAATATTGGCAAGTCTAAAGCAAAACTTTTTGACAAAGACACCAAAGTAAAAACTACTTTTAAAGATGTTGCTGGTTTAGAAGGTGCAAAAGAAGAAGTGCAAGAGATTGTAGACTTCTTAAAAAACCCAGAAAAATATACTGCTTTAGGAGGTAAAATACCAAAAGGTGCCTTATTAGTTGGACTACCTGGAACAGGAAAAACATTATTAGCAAAAGCCGTTGCTGGTGAAGCTGGCGTTCCTTTCTTCTCTTTATCAGGGTCAGATTTTGTAGAAATGTTTGTTGGAGTTGGAGCTTCTCGTGTTAGAGATTTATTTAAACAAGCTGCACATAAGTCGCCTTCAATCATTTTTATTGATGAAATTGATGCGATTGGTAGAGCTCGTGGTAAAAACAGTATGACTGGCGGAAACGATGAGCGTGAAAACACTTTAAATCAACTTTTAACAGAAATGGATGGTTTTGGAACTGATGTAAATGTTATTGTACTTGCTGCAACAAACAGAGCAGATGTTTTAGACAAAGCATTATTGCGTGCTGGTCGTTTTGATAGGCAAATTTATGTTGATTTACCAGATATTAATGAACGTCAAGCAATTTTTGAAGTACATATAAAACCTTTAAAACTTGCTGAAAATGTAAATATTGAATTTTTAGCACAGCAAACTCCAGGTTTTTCTGGAGCTGATATTGCAAATATGTGTAACGAAGCTGCTTTAATTGCTGCAAGAACTGATAAAAAAGCTATTGAACATCAAGATTTCTTAGATGCCGTAGATAGAATTGTTGGTGGTTTAGAAAAGAAGAATAAAGTAATCACCCCAAAAGAAAAGAAAACAATTGCATATCACGAAGCTGGTCATGCAACCGTTAGCTGGATGTTAGAACACGCAGCTCCTTTGGTAAAAGTTACCATTGTACCAAGAGGACAATCTTTAGGTGCAGCTTGGTATTTACCTGCAGAAAGAATGATTGTTCAAACAGAACAAATGCTTGATGAAATGTGTGCTACTTTAGGCGGAAGAGCTGCCGAAAAAATTGTTTTTGATAAAATTTCTACTGGAGCTTTAAGTGATTTAGAAAAAGTAACGAAGCAAGCAAGAGCAATGGTAACGGTTTATGGTTTAAATGAAGAAGTAGGAAACATTACCTATTATGATTCTTCGGGTAACGATGCTTTTGTAAAACCTTATAGCGAAGAAACTGCTAAAAAAATTGATAAAGAAATTTCTAAAATGATAGAAGCTCAGTACATTAGAGCTATTGAATTGTTAAAAAATAATAAAGAAAAATTAACTATTTTAGCGGAGTTATTATTAGAAAAAGAAGTCATCTTTAAAGATGACTTAATGAAAATATTTGGAAAAAGACCTTTTGAAGAAGAAGAAATAATAAGAAAAGAAATTGTTATAGACGGAGAAGAAACAGATAAAAAAGAAGAATAATCTTATTTTAGCTAAATGAGTTTTTTTAAAAAGGTATTTAAATTATCATCAGAAACATCTGAAGATAAATTGGCGAAACAACAAGAAGTCAATTTATCTTTGGATGATTCTTTTGTACACTATTTCTTAGAAAAAGGCGGTAAATTTTTATACTGTACAAAGAAAGACGAAATTGAATTTCACTTACATAATATCATCAAAGAAAATGGTTGGAATGAATTAGTTTGTTTAGATAAAAAACTAAATGAACTAATAAAAAAAACAGACATTATTAGCAAATCTGATATTAATTATTCTGCTCCCTTTTTTACAACTTGCGAACATTTAATTGCAGACAACGGAGATATTCTTTTTTCTTCAAATCAAATACGAAGCAAAAGACTTGCATCACTTTCAGAGCACTTTATCGTCTACGCAACTACAAGTCAATTAGTTAAAAACACCGGAGAAGGTTTAACGGGAATTAAAATCAATTTTAAAGGCAATATCCCAACAAATATTAGTGCCGTTAAAAATTATTCTTTGCAAAAAAAGGATGATAATTTCTTAAATTACGGCAACAGTAATTCAAAAAACTTATATTTGCTGTTGTATGAAGATTTATAAAATGAGTCCCTTGTTAACCAGAAGCCTATCTGGTATCGTTTATGTCACTATCTTTTTAAGTGCTGTTCTTTTTTCAAAATTTACTTTTATAGCTTTAGTTTCTATCTTTGCTATCTGTTGTATTTTTGAGTTTCACAAGCTTATTTTATTCAAAAATGTGATGCCATATATTGTTTTTATTGGACTTACTTTTTTTTTAGTCCGCAATCCAACTAGCAAAATTATAATTCCTATACTCGCATTAACTCTATTAGCTTCTTTACAACTCATTTACAGACTGTATTCTAAAACCAAGTTACAATCTTCTAGGTTAGCAGAAAAACTAGATATTTCAATTAGATATATCGTCTTTTCATTTTGTCTTTTAATCTTATTACCTTATCAAAATGGCGAATATGAATCTCTTATCTTAATAAGTATTTTAATTCTTATTTGGGTGAATGATAGTTTTGCTTTCTTAGTTGGAAAAAACTTTGGAAAGAACAAGCTTTTTCAAAGTGTTTCGCCCAAAAAAACAATTGAAGGTTTTATAGGAGGTGTATTATTCTCTATTATTGCTAGTGTAATTATCGCATATAAAACAGAACTTTATTCGGTTTTAGACTGGGTAATCATCGCTTTAATTACTTCTATTATTGGCTCGATTGGCGATTTGGTAGAATCAAATTTTAAAAGACACGCTGCTGTAAAAGACAGTGGCAACATTATGCCAGGTCATGGTGGCTTATTAGATCGATTAGATAGTTTAATCTTTGCGATTCCTTTCTTATATTTGTATATACATTATATTATTTAAAATTAGCAGTTCTTATGTTTCACAAAGAAGGATTTAAAATTATTACAATAACATCTTTAATTATTGTAGCTGGAATCTTATTAGCAGATAAATTTATTGAGATTTCTTGGTTGCAAAAAGCAATTCAAATTACATTAATTTTCCTATTTATAATTGTACTTCAGTTCTTTAGAAATCCAAGAAGAAATACTGCTATTAACGATGGTCAAATTATTGCTCCGGTTGATGGAAAAGTTGTTGTAATTGAAGAAGTTTTTGAACCAGAATTTTTTAAAGACAAAAGAATACAAGTTTCTATTTTTATGTCTCCTTTAAACGTACACGTTACACGTTATGCGTTAAGCGGAATTGTTAAGTACAGCAAATATCATCCAGGAAAATATTTAGTTGCTTGGCATCCAAAAGCATCTACAGAAAACGAAAGAACTACAATAGTTATAGAAAACAACGTTTTTGGTCAAGTTTTATATAGGCAGATTGCAGGAGCATTAGCTAGAAGAATTGTAAATTATGCTAAAGAAGGACACGAAGTGGTTCAAGGAGCAGATGCTGGTTTTATTAAATTTGGTTCGAGAGTAGATTTATTTTTACCTTTAAATACTAAAATTGATGTAAAAATTGGCGATAAAGTAAAAGGTGGAGAACAAATTGTTGCACATACATAAAATGGGTAAATCAATAGACATACAATTTCAAGAAGCGTATCAAACAGTTTCTAGTCTGTCTCAAGATCAATTTGCGCCAGACATTATGTTAAAACTGTACGCTTTTTACAAACAAGCTACCTATGGCGATAACAATCCAGAATTCATAGAAACAGACGAATTAGATTTAAGAAATGGCTTTAAATTAAATGCATGGATTCAACTAAGAGGCATGCCTATAGAAAAAGCAAAAAAAGAATACATTAACATTGTTAAAAAATTATAAGATCATGAAAAAATTATTTATAACAACACTTATATTAACACTTTCTTTTCAATTGACTTCTTGTAAGTCTGAAGTAAAAAAGAAAACAGTAAAAAAAGAAGTAGTAACAGCAGCTTTTTCATTAGAAACTGCAAATAATTCAATTGATTGGGTTGCCTATAAAACAACGGATAAACTTCCTGTTAAAGGGTCATTTAAAAAAGTTACAATCACTAAAAACGGAAATGGTGACACGGCAAAAGACGCAATAAATAATGCTGAATTTTCAATTCCTGTAAGTAGCGTTTTTACAAATAATCCTGATAGAGATGGCAAATTGAAGAAATTTTTCTTTGGTGTTATGGACAACACAAGTTTATTGTCTGGAAAATTAATATTGACAGATGACACAAACGGAATTGCATCAATAACCATGAATGGAATTACTTCAGATTTACCTTTTACCTACACAATAGAAGGAAAAGAATTTAAGCTAAATACAACCATGAATTTAGACAATTGGAATGCGCAGAATGCTGTAAGTTCTTTAAACGTTGTTTGTAAAGATTTACACAAGGCGGCAGACGGAATTTCTAAAACGTGGAGTGAAGTTGCCATCAACATTACTACTGTTTTTAAATAAGACACAAATAAATAGACACAGGCATAAAAAACCTCGCAATTGCGAGGTTTTTATTTATGATAAAATCTTTTTAATTAGTTCTTGTTTTCCTTTTTTATCATCACCAAAAATCCATTGTAGCACATTATCATCCCAAATTTCATCGCGTTCTGTTTCACTGATAATTCCTTGTTTAATTGCTAAATCTAAAATTTTCCCTGGATACGAAGATTGTATTTCACTTTCCATTTCTCCTAACGGATACGGATCGTCTAAGCCCATCAGTACCTGCTTTGAACCTTGATTTTTAATCAATAATTGCAATCCGCCAGTATCGTGGACCAACGTATCAAAGAAAATGTTTTTATGTCCAACTGCTTTTCTAGGATGTGTTTTTCCTTCAAATAAATCTGGTCTTCCATCAAAACCCTGAATTCTACGTCCTAAATTTATTTGTGCTAATTGTCCGCCATGCGCAAAACATACGCGCATTCCTGGATATTTATCTTGATAGCCATTTAAAGTTAAAAAATGATACGCATCTGCACATTGTGCCAACATCCAGATCAAATGAAAACGCCAAGAAGTATTTTCTAATTTGATGAATTTTTCTCCGTCATAGGGATGAATTTCTACTGCCAAATTATACTTACTAGCCAATTCAAAAATAGGCTCATTTTCTTCATCAAAAATACAACGCCACGTTCCGATAGTATCCATATAATGTGTTGGCAAACACAACAAACGCATTCCTAATTGTTCTACACAACGCTCAATTTCCCAACAAGCTCCTTGAACAAATCCTGGGTGCACTACAAATCCACAAGTAAATTTAGAAGGATTCTCTTGTTGAATTCTCGCATTAAAATCGTTTTGAAAACGCAATGCTTGTTTCATTTCTTCTACACGCAAACCATTTCCGTACAATTGAGATAAATTCAAAACGACCGCATGATCAATCTTAAAACGCTCCATCCATTCTAATTTTTCATCTAAGAAAAAGCTAGAATCTGTAACGGGTCTGCTCCAATCTTTTTGAAGCATAAATTTACGGTCTTTATCCACCCAAAAAATTCCTTTGTCTTTCATAAACTGTGGAATCTCTTCTGGATAGGGCAATAAATGTGAATGTCCATTGATACGTAATTTTCTTTTTTCCATCTTCTGTCATTCCTGTGAAAACAGGAATCTCATTTTAAAATAGTTAGTATTTAATAGTGAATTCCTGCCTCCGCAGGAATGACACTTTTTATATCTTTCTTGGCGCCTCCATAACAGTTCCACAATGATCACAAGTACATTTCTCTTTATCAGAATAATACTTGTCAAAAATTATTGGCATATCTGTTTCAATATTATCCAACGCAAATTTTTCTCTATACAATTGATTTCCACAGTTTTCACAATACCATTCCAACGCATCTAACATTTCTTTAGAACGTGGATATTCGATGACCAATCCAACAGTATTTGCTTTTCGTTGTGGAGAATGTGGCACTTTTGCTGGCAACAAATACATATCACCTTCGTTGATTGCTACATCTTGAGATTTTCCATCAACAATAATTTTTAACACCATATCACCTTCAACTTGATAAAAGAATTCTGGCGTTTCGTTATAATGATAATCTTTTCTAGCATTTGGACCTCCAACAACCATCACAATATATTCTCCGCTATCCCAAACACATTTGTTCCCAACAGGCGGTTTTAATAAATGACGATGTTCATCAATCCACTTTTTAAAATTTAAAGGTTGTACTAAATTCATATTATAGATTTTTAGATTATTGGATATTTAGAATCAAAAGATAAGATTTCATTTAAAACTACCTCAACTCTTTTTACTCTATTCTTTATTCTTTTTTTGGCGTTACCTAAAAGTCGGGCTTTCTCCTATATCTTTTTATGGTCATTGCGAAGAAAGTTTTTCGCTTTCTGTGGCAATCTCAAATTTATAAAGAGATTACTTCGTTTTACTCGTAATGACGCTCTTTACAAACTGACATAAAAAGGATGCCGCTTCAATCCCTAACGCAAGAATCCGTTAAATTTACAAACTTTTTGTTCTTCCTCCATCAACAGGAACATTAATTCCGTTGATAAAACTTGCTTTCTCGCTTGCTAAAAACACTACCGCATTGGCAATCTCTTCTGGTTTTGCAAAACGTTGAGCAGGTGAAGCTTTTTTCATTGCAGCTGCAACCTCATCAAAAGTTTTCCCTGTCTTCGCTGATTTATTCTTGATAATTTCATTCAACCGCTCTGTTCCTGTTGCTCCTGGCAATACATTGTTTACTGTAATTCCGAATTCTCCTAATTCATTTGCCAAGGTTTTTGACCAACTTGCCACAGCTCCTCTGATGGTATTTGAAACTCCTAATCCATCCAAAGGTTGCTTTACAGAAGTTGAAATAATATTGATAATTCTACCAAAACATTTTGTTTTCATAAACGGAGCAACTGCTTGCACCAATACGTGATTGCATTTTAAATGTTGCGTAAACGCACTTTCAAATTCTTCTAATTTGGCGTTAAAAATGGGGCCACCGGCAGGCCCGCCAGTATTGTTAACCAAAATATGAAATTGCAACGCAGAAGCTTCTAACTTTTCTTTCAATGCTTTCGGATTCGAAAAATCTGCCACTAAATAACTATGACATTGATTATTATTCGGCAATTCTGCTAAAACTGCTTTTAATTTCTCTTCATTTCTTGCAACCAACGTTACATTTACGCCTTCTGCTGCCAATGCCATTGCTGATGCTTTTCCAATTCCTTGTGTACTTCCGCAGACTAAGGCATTTTTATTTTGTATTTCTAAGTTCATTTTTTCTGTCTGGTCGAGCGCAGTCGAGACCTAATTAATGTCACAATAAAACAATAACCTCTCGACTGCGCTCGAGGGGACAAATTACTATTCGTATTTTATACATATATTTTTTGCTTCGGTAAAGAAACGCAAAGCTTCAAAACCTCCTTCTCTACCAACTCCGCTTGCTTTTGAACCACCAAAAGGTGTTCTTAAATCTCGTAACATCCACGTATTTACCCAAACAATTCCTGTTTGTAATTGCTTCGAAAACTGCATCGTTCTGTTTAAATTATTGGTCCATAATGTTGCAGACAATCCGTAAGTTACATCGTTTGCTAATTGTAATGCTTCTTCATCCGTTTTAAAAGACATCATCGTTACAACAGGACCAAAGACTTCTTCTTGATTAATTCTGCATGAATTATCTTGTACTTCAATTATAGTTGGTTGAAAATAATATCCATTCTCATATCCAGGAACAGTTACTTCCAAACCTCCACACAAAACTTTTCCGCCTTCATCTTCAGCAATTTTGACATAACTTTCTACTTTTTCTAAATGTGATCTTGATACTAATGCTCCAATATTTGTGCTTTTTTCTGATGGGTGACCAACTTGTAATTGCTTTACTTTTTGCACAAAATCTTTCTTGAATTTTTCATAAATAGATGCTTCTACAAAAATTCTGCTTCCGCATAAGCAAATCTGACCTTGATTAGCAAAAGAAGAACGCACTGTGGTTTCTAACATCTTATCATAATCGCAATCTGCAAAAATAATATTCGGGTTTTTTCCTCCTAACTCTAACGATAATTTCTTAAACATCGGTGCTGCAACTCTTGCAATATGTGCTCCCGTTTGTGTTCCGCCAGTAAAAGAAATTGCTTTGATGTTTGGATGTTCTACAATTGCTTGTCCAGTTGTTGTTCCCAAACCGTGCACAATATTTAAAACGCCTTTTGGGAGACCAGCTTCTGTACAAATTTCTCCTAATAAATATGCTGTCATCGGAGTTACTTCACTAGGTTTTGCAATTACGCAGTTTCCTGCTGCAATTGCCGGAGCAATTTTCCAAGTAAATAAATACAACGGTAAATTCCAAGGAGAAATACAACCTACAACTCCGATTGGTTGACGCAACGTAAAATTCACAGCATCCAATCCAACACTTTCATGAGATTCTGATGCAAACTGTGTAATAGCATTTGCAAAAAACTGAAAATTTGCTGCAGCTCTAGGGATATCAATTGCTGTCGCTAGCGAAATAGGTTTTCCGTTATCTTTAGATTCTGCTTCTGCTAAAAAGTCTAATTTTTCTTTTATTAATTCTGCAATTTTGGATAGAATTTTACTTCTAGTTCCTAAAGTTGTATTTGACCACTGACTAAATGCAGATTGGGCAGCGTTATAAGCTAAATCGATGTCTTCAACAGTTGAATTCGGAATCTGCCCATAGATTTCTCCATTAGATGGATTGTAATTATCCAACCAATTATTATTAATTGGGTTTACAAATTCTCCGTTGATGTAGTTTTTTATCTTTTGCATAAGGCTTTTAGCTTTAGGCTTTAGGCTTATAAGCCGTCACCTTAATTTCAACAACCAAATCCGGATGCGGCAATTGATGTACAGCAACGGTTGTTCGTGTTGGTCCAGTTTCTTTATTAAAAAATTCTGCATACGCTTTATTATAACCTGCAAAATCATTCATATTTACTAGAAACGTAGAAACATCAACCACATCTTTTATACTCGCGCCTACTGTTTTTAAATTGGTGTCAATATTGTTTAAGACTTCTCTAGTTTGAGTTTCAATATTTAAGAATTTCGTTCCCATTTCATCAATAATATCAACTCCAGCTATTGTATTGTCTGGTCTTCGAGAACTTGTTCCTGACACAAAAATAAAATCTCCCACCACTTTTATGTGTGGATATGCGCCTCTTGGTGTTACTTTTTTTTCTTCCATTTTTTATGCTTTCGCTAATTCTAATAACTTTAAAGTTGTTCTTAAATTACGAGAAGTTGCTGTTACTTTTAATTTTTTTTCAAATAGATTATTTGTCAATTTTGTATTCCCCATTCCTGACGGGCAATAAATATACGCAACATCATCTATAATTGTATACACATCATCATTGGTTGCATTTACTTCAAACGTTTTTTCTTTCGGAATATCACTTAAAAATGCAAAACCCAAAATTTTATGATTCTCTGTTGGATACGGATTATTTGCAATCGCCTTTTCCCATTCATCAATTGTTCTTGCTAAAACCGGAACATCGTACCCAAATTTTGAAGCAATTCCTTCTTTTATTTTTTGACAAACATTTGATTTTATTTCATCAGCATCTAAAATGATATTTCCACTTTGAATATATGTTTTTACATTTTGAAATTTTAATTTATTTAAGAGCACTCGTAGTTCTGACATCGGAAGTTTATTTTTTCCTGATACATTTATTCCACGAAGTAGTACTATATACGTTTTCATTAATTCAATCCTATTGTCCGTTCGAGCGCAGTCGAGAACTCTTTATTCGTTATTTGGTTTATATTTATGATGCGTAGCATTTCTACATTCGGATAATATTTCTAACATATCATAATTTCCATTTGCCAGAGCTATCTTTTTCCCTTTACTCCATTTCTTAATTTTCTTCTCAAAATAAATTGCTTGTTCTACATCATTAAAAACTTGATTAAATATCAATTCTAAAGGTCTTCTTTTAAATGTAAAACAATTTCTATTCAATCCTTTTTGATGCTCTTTAAATCTCCTTTCAACGTTATTTGTTATTCCTGTATACAGAAAACCATCAGAACATTTCAACATGTAAACATAATACGTTTTCATAATAACCTCTCGACTGCGCTCGAGGAGACATTTTGTTAAATTTTATAACCCCGCTATTTTATCTTCATTTAAAATTTCGTTTGTTTCCTGCTTCACTTGTTCTAAAACGATCTGTAATTCTTCTTTTGTCATATCGAGCGAAGTCGAAATATCATCATCAGCAATTAAATTCAATAATGCTTTGTCTTGCGCGCGTCCTTTTTTCATGGCTTCATCGTACGAAATGTTTTCATTAAAAGTAACCATAGAATATTTTGAAAAATATTCAGTCGGAAAATTTTTCTCCAAATCCATTTCTATTTTTCGCTTCTCTTTGAATAACGGATTTGCAACATGATCTTTCATCTCATAAAAATTATCAATCGCTAAATCTGCAATGGCATCTGTATCTTGTTTTCTTGCTTTTTCAAACGATTTAAAAACAGTTTCCCAATTGCCTACTTCTCGTCTGCGCTCGAAATTATTCAAAATTTCATCAAAAACGGTAACATCTTCAAAAGAAGCATTCATTCCTTGTCCGTAAAACGGAACAATTGCGTGCGCAGCATCACCCATTAAAATGGTGTTTTTTTGATAAGACCAAGGCGAACATTTTACAGTTCCTAAAGCGCCAACCGGATTGTTTGAAAACTCATCTTTTATACTTGGAATTAAAGTCAAGGCATCCGGAAATTCATTTTCAAAAAACGCTGTAATTTTTTCTTCGGATGTTAAATTATTGAAATTATATTCGCCTTCATCATAACTTAAAAAAAGTGTGACAGTAAAACTTCCGTCCATATTTGGCAATGCAATTAGCATATAATCGCCACGAGGCCAAATGTGTAAATGATCTTTACTTATTTGATGTTTTTTGTTATTTCCTGCAGGAATTTCCAATTCTTTATATCCGTGCGTTAAGTATTCTTGCGAATAACTAAACAAAAATTTACGCTCCAAATAATAACTTTTACGCAAAATAGAACCAGCACCATCTGTTCCAAAAATAACATCGGCATTTACAGAAAATTCTTGTTTAGATTCATAATCTTCAAAATGTGCAACAGTATTCTCAATATCTACAGCAATACATTTTTTATTGAAATGAATGTTTACATTTTCGTGCTTTTCTGCTTCAGTTAATAAAATTCCGTTTAAATCTCCACGAGAAATCGAATTGATATATTCTCCTTCTCTACCTGAATAATTAGAAGCAAATGTATTTCCTTTTGTATCGTGCATTAAACGTCCGTACATCGGAATACAAATTGCCTTTGCTTGCTCTTCTACTCCAGCCAAACGCAAGGCTTTAAATCCGCGATCTGACAAGGCTAAATTAATGCTTCTTCCAGCAGAAATATCGATTTTTCTTAAATCTGGTCTGCTTTCATACACGTCTACTTTATACCCTCTTTGTGCTAAACGCAATGCTAAAAGCGAACCGCATAATCCAGCACCGATTATTAATATGCTTTCTTTTTTATTCATTTATTCTTATGTCTGTTCGAGCGCAGTCGAGAGCTAATAAATACCTCTCGACTACGCTCGAGGGTACATTCTTACTTTTAATTACAACAATCCTTTTAAAACTTCCACCATTCTATACACATCTTCAAAACTGTTATACATTGGCACAGGTGCACAACGAATTACATCGGGTTCTCGCCAATCTGTAATGATATTATTTTTGGTTAGCTTTTGATGCAACCTTTTATCCGCATTTTTTACTTGAATTGATAATTGGCAACCGCGTTCTTTTGGATTTTTTGGCGTGATAATTTTTATTTCATCTGAATCAATCTCATTAATTAAAAATTCAAAATAACCAGTTAATTTTTCTGATTTTTTACGCAATGCTTCCATGCCAACTTCGGCAAACATATCTAAAGAAGCTTTAATTGCTGCCATCGATAATATGGGCGGATTGGACAATTGCCAACCTTCTGCTCCTGGCATTACATCAAAGGGTTGACGCATATTAAAACGTGTTTCTTTGTTATGATTCCACCAACCTGAAAAGCGCGGTAACTCTTTATTATATCCATGTTTTTCGTGCACAAATAACCCGCCCAAACTTCCTGGACCAGCATTTAAATATTTATACGAACACCAAGCTGCAAAATCGACTCCAGAATTGTGTAAATCTGGAGAAATATTTCCAGCTCCGTGCGCTAAATCAATTCCGACAAAACATTTTTTTGAATGACCAATTTCTGCAATTCTTTTTAAATCTAATGATTGTCCTGTGTAATAATTGACGCCGCCAATTAACAATAATGCAATTTCATCGCCTTGTTCAGAAACGATGGTTTCTAAATCTTCAATGTTTAATAAATCTTCTCCTTTTCTTGGTTTCCACTCTATCAAACCTTCATCAACATCAAATCCGTGGAATTTTAGTTGCGATTGCACCGCATATCGATCCGAAGGAAAAGCATCTGATTCAATGACAATTTTATATTTGGTTTTTTTTGGTTGATAAAAAGACACCATTAACAAATGTAAATTGGTTGTTAAGGTATTCATAACCACAACTTCTATCGGTTTTGCACCAACAATTTCTGCCATGTTTTCAGTTAACAATTCGTGATATGACATCCAAGGGTTTTTGGCTTCAAAATGTCCTTCTACTCCGTACTTTGCCCAATCGTCTAATTCTTGCTGAATATATTTTTGTGTATTTTTTGGTTGTAATCCTAAAGAATTTCCTGTAAAATACAACCAATCATTTCCGTTTTTATCTTTCGGAATATGAAATTGTTCACGTAAATATGAAAGTTCATCTTCTGTATCTTGTTGTTTTGCGTATGCGAATGTGTTTTGGTAAATCATCAAAAAAATGGTTATCCCCAAATATAAGATTATTCGAGAAATCAATTTGAATATTTTAGCTATTTTGTACATTAGCAAAAAATCTATCAGATGAAATCTATCAAAGTTCTTTTTGTTTTACTTTTCACCGTTTTTATTTCTTGTAAAAATACCTCAAGTTCTATTTCGGATTTAGAAAAAGTTGAAACAAACTTAAAGCAACAATTTGCTCCAGACAAACGTGTCAAAATCTTTGATATTCAGTTTGAAAATAAAAACAACACATTGGTGTTAAAAGGGGAAACAACCACAAAAAAGGCTTTTAATATGTTGATTGATAGCCTAAAAAGAAGAAGCATTGCTTTTAAAAATGAAGTCAGAATTCTACCTGATTCTGCTGTTGGAGATAAAAAGTATGCGCTGGGAAACAATTCGGTAATAAATATTAGATCACAGCCAAAACATTCTGCCGAATTAGGTACGCAAGGTTTGTTGGGAATGGAGTTAAAAGTATTGGATAAAAAAGGAAGTTGGTATAGAGTACAAACTCCTGATAACTATATTTCTTGGGTTGATGGGGGTGGAATTGAAAGAATGACTGCTGAAGAATTACAAAGTTGGAACACAAAAAACAAACTGATTTACACAAAAAACTCAGGATATGTATATGAGCAAAAAAGTGAAAATTCTACCAGAGTTTCTGATATTGTTTTTGGCGGAATTTTAGCCATAAAAAAAGAATACGATTCTTATTACGAAGTTGAATATCCTGACGGAAGAAATGGTTTTGTAAAAAAAGCGGATGCTGTTTTATACAATTCTTGGTTGAAAAAGAATCCTGCAAATGCAGAATTCATTGAAGAGTCTGCAAAAACAATGTTGGGTGTTCCTTATTTGTGGGGCGGAACTTCTACCAAAGGAAACGATTGTAGTGGTTTTACAAAAACGGTCTATTTAATGAACGGGTTTGTAATTCCGCGTGATGCATCACAACAGGTTACAGCCGGAAAAATAGTTGATGAAAACTTAAAATTTGAAGGGCTGGAAAAAGGGGATTTAATGTTCTTTGGAACTCCCGCTAAAGGTGGCAAAAAACAACGTGTTACACATGTTGGTATTTGGCTTGGAAACGGCAAAGGAGAGTTTATTCACTCAGCTAGTAATGTACATCTAAGTTCTATCAATGACAGTGAAAAACATTACGACGGTTTTAATAAAAACAGGTATTTAGGAAGCCGACGTTACTTAGGTGTTAAAGATGATAAAATTATTGACTTGAAAAAGTCTTTACAGATTAAACCTTAATTAAAAAAAGCTCCAAGAAATTCTTGATTTAACGCTGTAATTGATTTTAATTTCCACAACCCAACTATTGGATCTGTAGGTTTTTCATTTGAATTTGAACAACTTACTATAGTTAAAGCTATAGCCCATAATACTATTTTCTTTTTCATAATATATTTTTTAATAATTTAAAACTTATATTTCTTTGTCCGCATAACCTGTTACTTCAGTACCTGTAATTGCAATAATTAAACGACCATAATCACCTTCAAACACATTTCCATTTGGAAGCAATAGGTCCAATAAAGTTGATTGACCACTTTGTTTAATCATTTCTTCTCTTTGATTTGACAGTTTGATTTTAAAATAACAACGTTCAGAAGGTATTACCCTTATTTTATCTAAACTAGGTTTCCATCGATTCATACCAAAATAATAATCTTTTGATAAAAATTCAATTTTATCAAACTTAATAGAATCTGTAGGTGTAAATACGTTATTTTGCATTCCACCTATTACTATCTCAGCATCTTCAAAAGCCCCTACATAACTAGTAATAAAAAAAGAAAAGCCTTCAAATTCTATATCTTCATCTTTAACACAAGATGTAAAAATAAAACTGTAAGTACTAAAAGTAAAATTCTCTTTTTCATTTTAAAAATAAATTTGTGGTGCATTTTTTTGGTTAAAACATAGCTACTTTTACCAATCCAAATATAGGGAACTATTTTATAGTAATCTCTTTTATTTCTGCTTGCCCCTAAATTGTAAAGCAATATATGTACAGATTTCTCGACTTCGTTACACTCCGCTCGAAATGAGAATGGATGTCATCTCGACTGCAATGGAGAGATTTAAACAAGTATCAATCAAGAAATAGCTTTTCAACGACACTTCGTTTTACTAGAAATGACAATTCTTTGCCTTTTTATTTAGATTAATACAACACTCTAAACTTTATCGTTCCTTCTACTTCTTTGAGTTTTTTAATTACTTTTTGATTGTATTTTTTGTCTAAATCGGTAATTACATATCCTACTTTAGCGTCTGTAGATAAATATTGACCTGTAATATTCATGTCATATTTTGCCAAGACTTTATTAATCTTTGCCATTACACCAGGTACATTTTCGTGAATGTGTAAAAAACGATGTGAATTCTTATATTGTGGCAATCGTATGTTTGGAAAATTAACAGCATCAACGGTATTTCCAGAATTGATATACGCCATTATTTTATTCGGTACAAAATCTGCAATATCTTTTTGTGCTTCTTCTGTACTACCGCCAACATGCGGAGTTAAAATTACATTATTTAAACCTTGTAATTCTGTGTGAAAGCTTCCGTTTGCTCTTGGCTCTTCTGGATATACATCTACAGCTGCTCCTGCTATTTTACCACTTTTTAAAGCGTCGGTTAATGCTTTTATATCAACTACAAATCCGCGAGAAAGATTTACAAAATGCACGCCGTCTTTCATTTGAGAAATTTCTTTTTCTCCAATAAAATTTTTATTGGCTGCATTGTCATCAATATGCAAGGTAATTACATCTGAGATTGCTAATAAATCTGAAAACTTATCTATTTTTGTAGCGTTTCCTAACGACAATCTGTCTTCTACATCGTAATAATACACATCCATTCCGAGTGCTTCTGCCAATACAGATAATTGTTTACCAATATTTCCATATCCTATAATTCCGAGTTTTTTTCCTCTTACTTCTCTAGATCCTTCTGCTGATTTATTCCATTGTCCATTGTGCAATTCTGTGCTTCGCTTAAAAACACTTCGCATCAACATAATAATTTCTCCAATAGCCAGTTCTACCACAGAACGCGTATTGCTATAAGGTGCATTAAAAACAACCACTCCATTTTCTTTACAGGCATCTAAATCAATTTGTTTTGTACCAATACAAAAAGCTCCAACAACCATCAATTTTTCTGCTGCTTCAATTACTTTTTTGGTGACTTGTGTTTTAGAACGAATCCCTAATACATGTACTTCTTTTATCCTTTCTATTAATTCATCTTCCGACAAACTTTTAGAAACGGTTTCTACTGTAAATCCGTCTTTTGATAATTTTTCAAAAGCATCTGGATGTACATTTTCTAACAATAATATTTTAATTCGATTCTTTGGATAAGAGATGTTTCTTGGTAACTTATTTACAAATAAAAATTCGTCTAAATTGGGCGTAATAAAATCTGCATTTTGCGTGGTTTTATCTCTAGAAACATTTTCTGTATACGCAAAGAATTTATGCGCAATTCCGGCTTCCCTCGTCACATAATCACTATAACCGTCTCCAATAACCTGAATTTCTCCTTCCAATTTTAAATCGCGCAAACATTGTATTTTTCCGTTATGTACAGACAACGGATTTTCGCTATCAAAACCAACTATACAATCGTTTTTATCATACTCAAATGTATTTGCAAACACTCTATCCGCAGGAATATTGTAGGCTGCAACAATAGGAATGATAAATTCTTTAAATCCGGCAGAAATTACATAAATAGATGCTGCATATTTTTCAAAAAAGGCTTTGTTTCTTTCTATTGACGGAGACACTTTTTTATGCAGTTCTTTAATCAATTTTGGTAAATCAGCTTTTTTAGCTTGTAATAGCTTGATGCGTTTTTCTAAGGATTCTGTAAACGAAATCTCGCCGTCAATTCCCAAATTTGTAATGGCTATTATTTCTTTAATAATTGCATCCTTTTTTGGATTTTCTGCCAAGGTGATTTCTGCTAAAACATCCAAAGCTTCTACACTTGTAAGTGTGCTATCAAAATCGAAAACGTAATTTCTGTTCATTCAAATTTAAATTATACTTGTTAAAATAATCCACCAAAAAATTGGCAAAGATTCTACCCAAAAAGAGCTGTAATAGGTAGATTGATTTTTCTCTGCACGCATTAAAAATAATAACGTTGCTAAAGAAAAACCTAAGAAGATATTTTTTGATATTGGTTGCGTAGAAACTAAAAACTCGATGACTAATGCAAAAACCAACAATACAAATCCGAGTTTTTTGGTGTTTTTAATTCCGATTTTCTTAGGTATGGTTTGTAAAGAAATGGCATCGTATTGTATGTCTCTAATATCAAAAGGTAAAATTAAAACTGCTACAATTAAGAATCGTTGAATTGCATATAAAACGATGCTTTCATCTATAGTCTTATCAGCATTTAGCAATGGTAACAACACTGTTGTGCCAGCCCAAACAATTCCGACAATGATGATTTTTAAATAACTAATTGCTCGTAAACTTTTTTGGAATCCGCTTAAAAAAGGAATTGCATACAAAACCGTTAAAAAACCAAACGGAATAAACAAACCGAGTATTTTTATTGACAATTGATACGCATAAAAACACATCAATAAAAAACACAACAACGAAAAAACCTGAATCACTTTTAAGTCTTTGGTTAAACTTCTGTGATGGAATTTTGCTATCCCAAAATACTTTACAAAATTGTATCCTGTTATGGTGCTAAAAAACATAAAATAATTAAAAGCACTATTGGTTTCAATATCAAAATAAAGTTCTGTAATTCGTACAAAAGCAAATACCGACAAAGCAACATGAATGCTTGAGTTTAAATAAAAATTTAAAAGTTTTTTTAAAGTTGTCATCTTGCAAAAATAGCATTTATGTTAACAACCTCATTATTTGGTTCATAAAATGTTTCTTTTAATGAAATTGAATCATAAAATATTCTTGAATTTTAATTACTTTTGGTACGCAAAATTAAAAGTGTATTTATCCAATATAAAACAACTACATAATGAACACAAATTCATTTCAACTAAGGCATATAGGTCCAAACTCAACGGAGCAAAAAGAGATGTTAGCAACAATTAAAGCTGATACTTTAGAGCAATTAATTACAGAAACAATTCCAGATGATATTCGCTTAGAAAACAAGTTAGATTTAGAGTCTGCAATGAGCGAATATGAATACTTAAATCATCTTCAAGAGTTAGGTTCAAAAAATAAGGTTTTTAAAAGTTATATTGGATTGGGATACCACGAAGCAATTGTGCCAAGTGTAATTCAACGTAACATTTTAGAAAACCCGAGTTGGTACACAGCGTATACACCTTATCAAGCAGAAATTGCACAAGGAAGATTAGAAGCTTTGTTAAATTTTCAAACAATGATTTGTGATTTAACCGGAATGGAATTGGCAAATGCTTCTTTATTGGATGAAGGAACAGCGGCTGCAGAAGCAATGGCGTTGTTGTTTGATGTTAGAGAAAGAACTCAGAAAAAAGCCGATGTAAATAAGTTTTTTGTTTCTGAAGAAATTTTACCACAAACATTATCGATTTTACAAACGCGTTCTACACCAATCGGAATTGAATTAGTGGTTGGAAATCATGAAGAATTTGGTTTCTCTGACGACTTTTTCGGAGCGATTTTACAATATCCTGGAAAACACGGACACGTTTTTGATTATTCAGATTTTGTTACCAAAGCAAACGAAAACAATATAAAAGTTGCCGTTGCTGCAGATATTTTATCCTTAGCTAAATTAAAAGCACCAGCAGAATTTGGAGTTGATGTCGTTGTTGGAACTACACAGCGCTTCGGAATTCCGTTAGGGTATGGCGGTCCACACGCTGGATATTTCGCTACAAAAGAAGCATATAAAAGAAGTATTCCAGGAAGAATTATTGGAGTCACAAAAGATGTTGATGGAGGACGTGCTTTGCGCATGGCTTTGCAAACTCGTGAGCAACATATTAAGCGCGAAAAAGCAACTTCTAATATTTGTACTGCACAAGTTTTACTAGCGGTTATGGCGGGAATGTACGCTGTCTATCATGGTAAAGACGGAATTCAGTTTATTGCAGATTCTGTTCATAATAAAACAAAATTAGTAGCTGATTACTTAGAAAAAGCGGGTTTTAATCAAAAAAATTCCTCTTATTTTGATACGCTTTTAGTTGAAGTTGATTGCTTGAGCCTAAAACCTGTTGCAGAATCTTTTAAAGTTAACTTTAATTATATAACGGATAATCTTATTTCAATTTCTATAAACGAAGCAACCACGCAAAAAGATTTGATGAAGCTTTTTACCATTTTTGGGCAATTAAAAAAGCAAACTGACACTTCAAAAGCAGAAAGTTATGGTGATTTTCATCAAATTTTAACACAAGAATCTTTTAACTCTGATTTTGTAGCAATTCCGGAAAATGTTCAAAGAAACACGTCTTTCCTAGACAACGAAGTCTTTAACACGTATCATTCAGAAACTGACATGATGCGTTATATCAAAAAATTAGAACGCAAAGATTTAGCGTTAAATCATTCTATGATTTCTTTAGGATCTTGTACAATGAAACTAAATGCGGCATCAGAAATGTTGCCTTTGAGCAATCCACAATGGGGAAATATTCATCCTTTTGTTCCTTTAAATCAAGCTGAAGGCTATCAAACTGTTCTTAAAAATTTAGAACATCAATTAAATATTATTACAGGTTTTGCAGGCACTTCTTTACAACCAAATTCTGGTGCACAAGGTGAGTTTGCAGGTTTAATGACTATTAGAGCATATCACCAAGCAAATAGTAATGAACATAGAAATATTTGCTTAATTCCTGCTTCTGCTCACGGTACAAATCCTGCATCCGCAGTGATGGCCGGAATGAAAGTTGTGGTTACCAAAACTGCAGAAAACGGAAATATTGATGTAGAAGATTTACGCGAAAAAGCACTATTACACAAAGAAAATTTAGCTGCTTTAATGGTAACATATCCCTCAACTCATGGAGTTTATGAAAAGGAAATTAGAGAAATTACAAAAATTATTCATGATAATGGCGGACAAGTGTATATGGACGGTGCAAATATGAATGCGCAAGTTGGATTGACAAATCCGGCAACGATTGGCGCAGATGTTTGTCATTTAAATTTACACAAAACTTTTGCCATTCCGCATGGTGGTGGTGGACCAGGAGTTGGACCCATTTGTGTCGCTCCACAATTGGTTCCGTTTTTACCAACAAATCCGATTATAGAAACTGGCGGAGAAAATGCAATCACAGCTATTTCTGCTGCACCTTGGGGTTCTGCATTGGTTTGTTTAATTTCTTATGGATATATTACGATGTTAGGTGTTGACGGACTAACAAATGCTACGATGAACGCTATCTTAAATGCCAATTATATGAAAGATCGTTTACATGGACATTATGAAACGTTGTACACTGGAGAAATGAACAGAGCTGCACACGAAATGATTTTAGATTGTAGAGATTTTAAACAAAATGGAATTGAAGTGGTAGATATTGCAAAACGTTTAATGGATTATGGTTTCCATGCGCCAACAGTTTCTTTTCCTGTTGCTGGAACTTTAATGATTGAACCAACAGAATCTGAAAGTAAAGCTGAATTAGATCGTTTTTGTGATGCGATGATTGCTATTAGAAAAGAAATTAAAAATGCTTCTAAAGACGATGCTAACAATCCTTTAAAAAATGCGCCGCATACACAAGAAATGCTAACTGCAGATGATTGGACTTTGCCTTATACTAGAAAACAAGCCGCTTTTCCTTTAGAATATATTGTCGACAATAAATTTTGGCCTTCGGTTCGTAGAGTTGATGATGCTTTTGGAGATAGAAACTTAATTTGTTCTTGTAACCCAATTGAAGATTACATGTAGCAGACAATGTCTGCAGATAAATATTTGAACCGCTTTTTACTAATTTTTTAGTAATTAAGCGGTTTTTTGTGCTTTTATATAAAAATTTAAAAGTATCATAATTATTAATTAAACATTTTGTGCATTTGTGTTTTAATGGTGAGGGACACTATATTGGTTAGTTATAAGCCCACACCCCCAGAGGTTCAATTAATTATAAGTTTGAACCTTCTTTATTTTTAGCCGGCTTATCATTCCTGCGTTGGCAGGAATCCATAATAAACAATGTGCAGATTCCCATTTCTATGAGAATGACGATACAGAAAAACTATTTATAATAAACCTCTTCCAAAGTAACTACTTTTTCATTATTAGCTCTTCTAAACACTTGGTTTGGTTGTAAGTCTAAAAATGTTTCAACTCCCATTGCTGCAACCATTTCTTTTACCGATTCTATTGTTTTTTCATGATAATTTTTTACACGAACATTTTTCTTTTCTACAACCAATGCTTTTACCAAATGTGGATCCTGTGTTGCAACACCAACCGGACAGGTATCTAAATTACATTCTCTTGCTTGTATACAACCCAAACTTAACATAAAACTACGTGCCATATTAACAGTATCTGCTCCTAAAGCCAACAACTTTACAACATCAAAAGCATCAATAGCTTTACCACTTGCAATAATTTTTATTTGATTTTTTAAGTTGTACTTTTCAAGTAACTTTTTTATATAAGTCAACCCTTCTAATAATGGAGTTCCAACATAATTGGTAAATTCCATTGGCGCAGCACCTGTTCCTCCTTCACCTCCATCTACAGTTATAAAGTCTGGATAATTATTTACTTCTGCAAAAGCTTTAATCATTGTTTCTATTTCTTCATTATTTCCGACGCATAATTTAATTCCTACAGGTTTTCCTTCGGATAAATCTCTCACTTTCTGAATAAATGAAATCATTTCATCAAAATTAGAAAAAGCAGTATGTCCCGGAGGAGAATCTACTTGTGTAAATGGTTCTACAGAACGAATTTTAGCAATTTCTTCGGTGTTCTTTTTTGCAGGTAAAATTCCGCCATGACCAGGTTTTGCTCCTTGAGAAAACTTAATTTCAATCATTTTTACTTCTGGGCGAATTGCATTTTCTTTGAAAGTATCTGCGTCAAAATACCTTTTTCCGTTTTCGTCGTGCTTTCCTGCTCCAAAATAACCAGTTCCAACTTGAAAAATGATATCACCACCTTGTAAATGATATGGAGAAATTCCGCCTTCACCAGTATTATGCGCAAAATTCCCCATTTTTGCTCCTTGGTTTAGCGCCATAATGGCGTTTTTACTCAACGAACCAAAAGACATTGCAGAAATATTGATAATAGAAGCATCATATTTTTGAGTACACTTATCAGAACCAAAAACAACGCGATCTCCTTTTATATGATGATGATCTTTCGGAAACAAAGAATGTTTTACAAACTCGTACCCTTTTTCATATATATTGTGCTGTGTACCAAAAGGAACTGTATCCTTCTGTAATTTTGATCGCTGATAAACAATATTTCTTTTTTCTCTATTTATTGGTTTTCCGTTTAAATCATCTTCTATAAAATACTGTTGAATTTTACTTCTCTCTTCTTCAAAAACCCACCTTAATCTAGCAACTAACGGAAAAGCTCTTAATAAAGAATGTCTTCTTTGCATACTATCTTTAATTGCAACTGTAGTTAAAACAACACTAATTGATAGCATAATAATGGTTCCTGTTTGTGGCATAAAATAAACCAACACTCCAAATAAAACAGTAATACTAATAAAAATAGATAAAATTGTATTTCTCATAATTAAATTTTAATATCATTAGACCTTAGTCGTAAGAAAAACTAAAAGTAACATTCTAAATTGATTATAAAAAGTTAATTTAAAACATAAAAAAAGCCTCAACTATGTTGAGGCTTTTAAATATGGTTAAAATTCTAAGAAATTTATTTCTTGAATTTTGCGTATTTGTTTTTGAATTTATCGATACGTCCTGCAGCATCAATTAATTTAGACTTACCAGTGTAAAACGGGTGAGATGTTCTAGAAATCTCTAATTTAATTAGCGGATATTCTACACCATCAACTTCTAAATTTTCTTTAGTATTTGCAGTAGATTTTGTTAAAAAAACATCTCCGTTAGACATGTCCTTAAAAGCTACCATTCTATAATTCTCTGGGTGTATACCTTTTTTCATCTTACTTTTACTTTTATAATCTTTTAATATTTTGTTTATAAAAGAGTTAAGCTGGTAAATTCTTACTCTTAGACTTAAATAACAAACATAAGTTATTTGAGGCTGCAAATTTAACGATATTTTTAAGATTACAAAGAAATAATTTATTTAATTTGTGTAAAATTATTTAAACTATGCGTTTATCAAAATACATTTCTCTTTTAGCAATCTCTTTTATTTTGTTTACTTCTTGTAATGATGCTTACAAATTTAAGCTAACTACAACTAAAAAACTAGTAATCAATCAAGAAGCTACAGCAACTTTAACAGAAAAAAATAACAAACCAATCGATTCTATTCAGTTTTTTGTCAACGGAAAGAGAGTTGCATCAAAAGGAAATACCATCACATTTGGCACAAAAGAGCTAGGTGTTGGGAAGTTTACGGTAACCGCTTTGGTTTTTTATCCTGAGAAAACAAAAAAAATTAACAATTCTATTGAGGTTTTATCAAATGTAGAACCAGCAATTTACAGTTATAAACTCATCAACACCTATCCGCACGATAAAACTTCTTATACGCAAGGATTGGAATTTTACAACGGCTTTTTATACGAAACTACCGGGAAAAAAGGAAAATCTGTATTGCGTAAAATAGAATTAAAAACAGGGAAAGTTTTACAAGAAACAAAACTAGATAAAAAATATTTTGGAGAAGGAATGACCATTTTAAATGGCAATATTTTCTGGTTAACATGGCAAGCTAGAAAAGGTTTTGTGTACGATTTAGAAACCTTTAAACAAAAAAGCGAATTCAGTTATACATGGAGCAATGAAGGTTGGGGCTTAACAAACGACGGAACGCATTTGATAAAATCTGACGGAACTGATAAAATTTGGTTTTTAGATCCAATAACATTAAAAGAAAAAAAATCAATTCAAGTGTACACAAACAAGTATTCGCTAAAAGAATTGAACGAAATAGAATACATTAATGGAAAAATTTACGCAAATAAATGGCAACAAAATTCTATTGTAATTATTGATGCTAAAACCGGAATCGTGGAGGGTGTTGCTAATTTATCTGGATTGAAAAAAGAAATTGAAAAAACACAAACCTTAGCCAATCAAGACGAAGTTTTAAACGGAATTGCCTACGACAAAGAAACTGGAAGAATTTTTATTACTGGAAAACATTGGGGAAAACTTTTTGAAATAGAATTAGTAAAACAATAACAATATCTAAATCAATTAAAAGTTCTATTTTAATAGTCTAAAATGTCAGGTCGAGCATAGTCGATACCAACAAAAAACCTTTCGACTCCGCTCAAGGAGACAATTGTATCTTTATGAGAAAAATTTTCACCCTTTTAATTTGTGTTCTGTTAATTTCTGTGAGTTCTTGCAGAAAAGACTTTGGCACAATTCCTAGTTACGGTAAACTTACTTTTTCTAAAGACACCGTTTTTTTAGACACTGTTTTTACAAATATTGGCTCTAGCACTTACAACCTTAAAGTGTATAATCAGAGTAACAGCGCAATTACAATTCCCGCTATACGTTTAGAAAAAGGAAATGCTTCTAATTACAGAATTAGTGTTGATGGAATTCCTGCTAAAACCTTCCAGAATATTGATGTTTTAGCCAAAGACAGTATTTTTATTTTTGTAGAAACTACTATTGATTATACTTCAGTTTCCGATCCAATTTATACAGATAAAATTATTTTTGATACAGGAAATAATCAGCAAGATGTAGATTTAGTGACACTTGTGCAAAATGCTACTTTTATTTATCCAGGAAAAAATGCCATTTCTATGAAAATAGATTCATTGACTTTGGATGGAAAACCAACCACCATTAAAGGTCGATTTTTAACCGATTCTGAATTGATATTTACCAACATAAAACCTTATGTAATTTATGGGTATGCGGCAATTCCTGCAAACAAAACAGCAACCATACAAGCTGGCGCAAAATTATATTTTCATAACGATTCTGGATTGATTGTCGATAATAAAGGAAGTTTAAAAGTAAACGGAACCACCAATAGTAAAGTTGTTTTTGAAGGCGACAGATTAGAACATCGTTTTAATGCTGTTCCTGGTCAATGGGGAACTATTTGGATGCGCGCAGGAAGTAAAGAAAACGAAATTAATTATGCCATTATTAAAAACGGAATTATCGGCGTTTTAGTTGATTCTTTAGGGTCTAACGCACCAACTTTATCGATAACAAATACGCAGATTTACAACAATTCAAATTTCGGGATTTTAGGAAGAGAAACCAATATTTTAGGAAAAAATCTAGTGATTGGAAACACCGGACAATCTTCTTTAGCGTGTGCAATTGGCGGAACATACAACTTTACACATTCAACTTTTGCAAATTATTGGAGTAATGGAACAAGACAATTACCAGCCGTTTTGGTGAATAATTTTTTCACCTATGCTGATGCAAACAATCAAGAAATTACAGAAACAAGAGATTTGCACGCAGCAAATTTTACCAATTGTATTATTGCAGGAAACAACAATATTGAGTTTGTATTAGACAACGTTTCGGGCAGTTTGTTTAATTATGCTATCCAAAATAATATGATTCAATTTAACGATATTAACAACACTCATACTACAAATACAGAATTAGATTTTAGCGATACTTCTCATTATCTAAACAATATTTTAAACGGAACCGTACATTTTAAAGATGCATTTACCAATCAATTTAATATTGGTCAAAATAACACCGGAATCAATAAAGCATTAAACAGCGCTTCGCAAGCAATTCCTTTAGATATTTTAGGAACAGACAGAACAACTTCTCCAGATATCGGTGCATACCAACACATCACTTTTCAATAGTTCTTAAGCCTGTCTGCCGTCAGGCAAGATCCGCTCGAACTGACAAGAACAATATCATTCCGACTGAAATGGAGGAGTCTCATAAAAAAAACAAAAATATTAGAGATTTTTCGACTTCACTTTGTTACGCTCAAAATAACAAAACTAATGTCATTTCGAAATGAGTCTTTTTAGACGATTGAGAAATCTCATGAAATTGAACTACAATTCTTGAGATTCCTCCTCGTTCCTCGTTCGGAATAACAGCGAGTTTAAGATTTCTCGTCGCTCATGCTTCGCTCTGTCGAAATGACATTTAGGTTTTTTTTGTAAGGTTCTTTCTCTTCTTCGTCAAAATAGGCAGAACGAATTTAAAAACCTTCAACATGAAAAAATTATTTTTAGTAATTTTATTAATCAGTATTTCAACAACTACTTTTGGTCAAGAAAAATTAAAAACTACAAGTGGTCATATTAAATTTTTCTCTACAACTCCAGCAGAAGATATTGAAGCAAACAACTATAAAGCAATTAGCAATTTAACGCCATCAACTGGTGATCTTGTTTTTTCAATTCCAATGCAAAGTTTTGAATTTGAAAAATCTTTGATGCAAAAACACTACAATTCAAAGAAGTTTTTAAATACAAAAAAGTTTCCAAAAGCAAAATTTAAAGGAAGTATTACTAATTTATCAGCCATTAATTTTTCTAAAGACGGAACGTATACTGCTGATGTTTCTGGTGATTTAACCATTCATGGAATTACTAAAAAAGTTTCAGAAAAAATGATGCTTGTGTTAAAAAATAGAGCTGTAACAGGAACAACAACTTTTGACATTATACTTGCAGATTATGGTATTGAATTTACAAAAGGAAAACCATCAAAAAACATTGCAAAAAGCGTAAAAATTACAGCAGTTTTAAATTATACAAAATAAGATGAAATCTAAAATTATTAAAATTGTTTTAGCATTTATAGTTATTGCTATTGGAGTTGTTGCATACTTGTGGTTTATGCCTCATAGAGATGTGCAATCTGTTAACGCTTTTAAAACAATTGATGCAACAGAATTAGTCAATGAATTTTTAACTGACAAGGAAAAAGCTAATGCACTGTATTTAGATAGTGACGAAGGCGAATCTAAAGTATTAATTGTAACAGGAACTGTTGCTAGAATCTCTAAAGATCAACTAGGACAATACGTTTTACTCTTAAAAAGGAATGCTGATAAAATGGGCGTTTCATGCACATTTACGTTAGAAAGTAATTCGCAAGTTGCAGGTATTAAAATCGGTGACGCTGTAAAAGTAAAAGGCGTTATCCGTTCTGGAGCTGAATATGACGAAGATTTAGATTTAATGGAAAATGTAATTATAGAAAAAAGTGCATTGATAAAGTAATGTATTACCCCTTTTAAAGAAAAAGCAGTTAAGAAATCTTAACTGCTTTTTTATTTTACTTAAATTTATTTTTTATAAACAATTCCGTTTTTCATCACAAAAACTACATTTTCCATGGTGTGAATATTTTTTGTTGGATCGTCATTTACAGCAATTATATCAGCAAAAAAACCTGGTTTAATTTGTCCAATTTCGTTTTCCATCTTTAAGATTTTCGCATTGGTAACTGTAGCAGCTTGGATGGTTTCCATTGCTGGCATTCCTGCTTCTACCATAAACCCAAACTCTTTTCCGTTTTCTCCGTGTTTATAAACTCCTGCATCTGTTCCAAATGCAATTCCTACTCCAGCTTTATAGGCTTTTGCAAAAGTTCCTTGAATTTTTGGACCAATATTTAAGGCTTTAGGGACAATAATAGCTGGGTAATATCCTTTTATTTTTGCTTTTTCAGACACTTCTTTTCCTGCAGTAATTGTTGGTACTAAATACGCATCGTGTTTTACCATTAATCTCATGGTTGCTTCGCTCATTAATGTACCGTGTTCAATGGTTTTTACGCCGCCTAAAATAGCACGTCGCATTCCCTCATCGCCATGTGCGTGCGCTGCAACATGCATTCCGTAATCTTTTGCAGTTTCTGTAATTGCTTTAATTTCTTCTATGGTAAACTGCGGATTTTGTCCGCTTTTAGCAACACTTAAAACGCCGCCAGTTGCTGTAATTTTAATAACATCTGCACCATTTTTATAGCGTTGTCTTACTGCTTTTCTTGCATCTTCTACACTATTTACAACACCTTCTTTTGGCCCAGGATCTCCCATTAATTTTTTACTCATTCCGTTTGTTGGATCTGCATGTCCGCCAGTTGTTGCCAACGATTTTTCTGCTGTAAAAATTCGTGGCCCTACAATTTTTCCTTCATTAATTGCATTTCGTAAAGACACATTCACGCCGCTCCCTCCTAAATCTCTAACAGTTGTAAAACCTGCATTTAATGTAGCTTTTGCATAGTTTACCGAGTTGAATGCAATGTCTGCGTCGTTTTTTGTAAAACGTTCTATATATCTATCAGGACTTGTTTCCATTTCTAAATGAACGTGCATATCAATTAAACCCGGCATTACAACTTTGTCTTTTAAATTGATGACTTTATCGTTTTTGCTTTTTGGCTGCACATAACCCTTATGAATATGGGTGATTTTGTTTCCTTCTACAACAATTGTTTTTTTACTTTCAATTGTACCAGACTTTGTATCTACTAATTTTCCGCATAAAATATATGTTTTTTGAGCTGATACAAAAGTTACCGACAATATTAAAATGATTGATAGTACTAAATTTTTCATGATTCTTGTTTTTAGATTTTATAAATGTATTAAAAAATGAGTAGATTGCTTGCTTTAAATCTTAGCTTTCAAAAAGAATATCAAAATACATGAAAAACGTTATCATTACAGGAACTAGCAGAGGAATTGGCTTTGAATTAGCACAATTATTTGCAGATGCAAATTATAATGTATTGGCAATTTCTAGAAATACAAAAACGATTTCGAAATTAAATCATCCAAAAATTACCGCTTTATCAGTTGATATTTCTGATGAAAAAGACGTACATAAAGTGGTTGATTTTGTTGCATTAAACTGGAAAAATGTGGACATTATTATTCATAATGCTGGAATGTTAGTCAATAAACCGTTCACAGAATTGTCTTCAGATGATTTTTTAGAAGTGTATAAAGTAAATGTTTTTGGTGTTGCAGAATTGACAAAAAATATGATTCCGTTTTTACAAAAAGGAAGTCATGTTGTTACTATTAGTAGTATGGGTGGAATTCAAGGAAGTTTAAAATTTCCAGGACTGGCAGCGTATAGCTCATCAAAAGGAGCGGTAATTACCTTATCAGAATTATTGGCAGAAGAATACAAAGAACACCAAATTTCTTTTAATGTTCTTGCACTTGGAGCGGTACAAACAGAAATGCTAGCAGAAGCTTTTCCTGGTTATAAAGCAGCAACAACGGCAACAGAAATGGCAAGTTATATTTTTAATTTCTCTTTAACAGGAAATCAGTTTTACAACGGAAAAGTATTGCAAGTTTCTAGTACAAACCCATAAAAAATATCAGAATGTCACTTCGAGTGATTTTCTGAAAGAAAATTGTATCGAGAAGTTTTTAATAATGAGTTCTCGATACAAAAATTTTACAAATTTTCACTCGAACTGACAGATAAGACATTTGAAAAACAGTTATCAAACATACATTCCCGAAAAAGCAATTCCGATTGTTCAATATTTAATTGAGCAGCATCATTTTACGTTAAAAATTGTAAATCAACGGCAAACAAAACATGGCGATTTTAGAAAAATGCCAAATGGTAATTTTCAAATTACGGTTAATAATAGCTTAAATAAATATCAATTTTTACTAACGTTAATTCACGAAATTGCGCATCATGTAACCTATCAAAAATTTGGAAGAGTACAACCACACGGAAAAGAATGGAAAACCATTTTTCAACATTTAATGTTGCCGTTTTTACAACCAGAAATTTTTCCGAAACACATCTTACCTATTTTAGCCAATTATTTAAAAAATCCGAAAGCAAGTACAGATGCTGATGTAAAATTATCGTTAGCTTTTAAAGAATTTAGTAAAGAAACCGGAAAGAATTATATCTTTGAAGTACCTTACGGAAGTTTGTTTCGTTTTAAAAACACGATTTACAAACGAGGAAATAAAAGAAGAACACGTATTGAATGCTTACAAACCAGAAACGGAAAAGTGTATTTGTTCAATCAAAATGTAGAAGTTGAGATTTATGAAGAATAACTATTATGCAGTAATTATGGCTGGTGGTGTTGGATCTAGATTCTGGCCAATTAGTACACAAGAATTCCCAAAACAGTTTCATGACATGTTGGGAACAGGAAAGTCTTTGTTACAACAAACTTTTGATAGAATTCATCATTTAATTCCGTCTGAAAACATATTAATTGCTACCAATGCTCGTTATAATGAGTTGGTTTTAGAGCAATTGCCAAACGTGAAGCAACAGCAGATTTTATTAGAACCAGCAATGCGAAATACAGCGCCTTGCATTTTGTGGTCGGCTTTAAAAATTTATCATCAAAATCCAGATGCAGTATTATTAATTGCACCTTCTGATCACTGGATAGAAAATGAAACCGAATTTCTTAGAAATATAGAAACATCCTTTAAAGCGTGTGCTGAAAATGATATTTTAATGACGCTTGGGATTCAACCAAATTCGCCAAATACAGGTTATGGATATATTCAATTTGAAGAAACGGGTGCTGAAATTAAAAAAGTAAAACAGTTTACAGAAAAACCAGATGCAGCAACTGCTACCAAATTTTTAAATAGTGGAGATTATTTATGGAATGCCGGAATTTTTGTGTGGTCTGCAAAAAGTATTATTGCTGCTTTTGATAAATATGCACCAGAAATGATGGAGCTGTTTGCTCAAAATGATAAAAACTGGAATACTGATTTAGAAACCGACTTTATCAATAAAAATTACGAAAAAGCAGAAAACATTTCTATCGATTTCGGAATTATGGAACGTGCAAATAATGTGCAAATTTTACCTGTAGAATTTGGCTGGAACGATCTTGGAACCTGGGGATCTTTGTATCAGAAGTTAGAAAAGGATTCACAAGAAAATGCTGTTGTTGGTGCAGAAACTATCTTTAGAGACGCCAACGGAAACATGGTAAAAACACAATCTGGAAAGCGTGTTGTCATACAAGGTTTACACAATTTTATTGTGGTAGAAAAAGACGGTGTTTTGCTCATTTGCCCAAAAAGTGCAGAACAAGATATTAAAGAAATCACCTCCGAAGTAAAAAACACTTTTGGTAAAGACTACGTATAAAAGAACTCGGTTGTCTAATCGAGCGGAGTCAAGAACTAATCATTAGATTAACTTTTAATTACATCTCGACTCCGCTCGATATGACATTTTAACATTACTTTTTTTTAGTTTACTTTTCTCGTTTTATAAATAACGTATCGAGTTTCATTTCGGCTTGCATCCACTTTCTTAACTCCAATTCTTTTACATTAATAATGCTGCTTTTTATGGAGGGATTCCATTTAACTATTGCTATAGGAATCGTGTCAATTTTAATAAAATCACTTGAAGAAAGCTCCTTAGAAAATCCTATTTTTTCAATATCCTGAAATCGAATTTTTGCTTCCTTTGCAATACTACTAAAGGCAATTGCGTTTTTGTTGTTTATTGCTGCTCTTTGCTCTATATTCTGATTTAGAACTGTGATGGTGTTTTTTAACTCTTCTATTTCTTTTCTAAGTCCTAAAATAATTTTTTTACTATCTTCTAATTCTTGTCTTTTATCTTTGTACGCTATAGTAATTAAGTCAAAACTTTTGGTGTTGCTACCCTTAACCTCTAACTTAAAATCTTTTAAAGCTTTATAGTTAGCATTATTTGTTAGTTGATTATTAAGTGCATTAATTTCACCTTCTCCCATTTCATTAAAAAATTTTAACTGTAATGTTTTTGTATCTAAATTAGGTGTAGATTCCATTAAATGAAAAGAAGGATTGCTATTAACTTCATTCTTTATAAATTTTGAAATTTGAATATTCATTTTACTTTCTTTATACACCGTAACAAAAGTAAAAACTGCAGGAATCATTACTACAATCGCAAGTACAGATGCCAATTGTGCGGTACGCCTTCTCTTTGCTGAGTTTATATATTTTAGCATCGGAAAACTCAACAGTTTTAATACTAAAAATGTTGCCAACGCAATAAAAATTGTATTGATAATAAACAAATACATGGCTCCAAAAAAGTAAGAAAAATTACCAATTGCGAGTCCGTAACCAGCTGTACATAAAGGCGGCATTAAAGCGGTTGCAATAGCAACTCCAAAAATTACTGAAGCTACAGTTCCTTTTTTAGTTCTCGCCACCATTAAGGCTAAACCACCAAAAAAGGCAATTAAAACATCCCGAATATCTGGACGAACACGCCCTAATAATTCTGAATTATCTTCACTTAACGGAAAAATATAAAAGAATAAAAATGCTGTTAGTAAACTCAACACAATCATAGTTGCTAAGTTGATTAAAGATTTACGTAACGTATCAATATCATTAATAGCAATTGACATTCCAATCCCTAAAATTGGCCCCATTAATGGAGAAATTAACATGGCTCCGATTACAACAGCTGTTGAATTTGCATTTAATCCGATAGATGCAACAAAGACCGCAAAGATTAAAATCCAAGCGGTTGCTCCTTTAAACGGAATATCAACTTTTATCGCTTCAATTGTAGCTTGATGATCTGTGTCTTGGCGAAAATCTAATAATTCTAGCAAGAATTTTTTTATACTCATAAACAAGCCTTTTGCATCTTGCTTTACTTCTTGTTTTACTTGCTCTACAGCTTTGTCTTTCTCTAGATTTTCTTCCATTAAATATCTGTTTAAATACCTTTGTAATATACAAAAAAGAAAATATTTGCAACGATACTATATTTTACACTAAAAGGAAAATTTAAAAATCTACAATAAACCCAAATCCGGGTAAGGCACTGCCATTTGTTCTATCTAATTTTTCTAATACATACTTATTAGAATCTGTAGCATCAGTAACTTTATTACCATTTGCATCTAGAGTTGGTAAAAGAACAGACAAAACATCTGCTTGACTAGAAAATAAATTTTGTACATCTATGTAAAAATTTAATGAGAATTTTTTCCAGTACCAAGTTTTATCTATTCTAACATCAAGTTGTGTATAGGTATTAAATCTTTTTGAATTTAATTTGTCATAATCAAAGATTCCTTTGTTTTCTATATCATAATTTGCAATTACAGAAGAAGCATTGATATCGTATGGCGTATAAGGCTGCCCTCCAACCAATCTAAACTTAGCACCAAGTTCCCAATTTTTTTTCAACTTTTTACCTGCTGTTAATGTTAGTAAATGTTGGTTATCCCAAGAAGATGGCACATAATTATTCGATTTGTCTTGAAATTCACTTCTCACAAAAGTGTAGGATAAAATTCCGTACAAACCTTCATATGATTTCTTTTGAGCAAAAATTTCAAAACCATATGCTTTCCCTTTTGATGTAGAAGTTACTTCTTCGCTTCCAACAACACCAAAATCGGCTCCTAAATTTGCCAAACTAATTTGGTTTCTGACAGAAAAAGGATAATTAGTATACGATTTATAAAATCCTTCTAAAGTGATTTTTGAACTGGAATCTGGTTTAAATTCTAAACCAGAAACAAAGTGATTTGATTGTATGTATTTTAAATTTGGTTGATTTACCAATGCATTTGTGTTATCTCTAAATCCTAGCGTGGTGTAAGACGGCAATTGATAATAGGTTCCTACAGAAGAATTGATAGCCCATTTATCATTTAAAGAAAATGAAACTGACAATCTTGGCGAAAATTGATTTAGCACATTTTTCATTGGTGTATTGTAGTTATTCCCATCCAATCTAAAACCAAAAGACAAGCCTAATTTTGAATCTAAATAGTCCGTAGATACTTGACCAAATACACCATATTTGAACAGGTTCAATTCTGATGAGAAGTTTTTAATATCGGTTCCTTGAGAATTTGCAACTTTTTTAAATGTTGTATTTGAATAATGGGCTTGTTCTAAACCAAAACCAACATTTATTTTAAAATTATTTGTAGTTGTGTTATTTTCGAAACGAAACTTATTTTCAATTTCTTTAGAAACATAATCTAGTAGTAAATCATTTTGCAATCCAGAATTATTAAAATATTTAATCGAATTGTTATTCAAAACACTTCGGCTAATCACAAACAATTGATTTGAATTTTCTGCATAATGTTTTAAGGTTGATCCAACCGTATAATTCCATTGATTTTGTTCAGGGATATTACTCAAAGAATATCTGTTTCTTTTAATTGTTTTTTCATCTGTAACACCATCATTTACACTTTCATTTAAATTAAAATCATCAATAGCTCCAATTACCAAGAATGAAAGTACATTGTTCTCTGATAAATTTGAATTTATATTTAACTGATAATCTGTATAAGTTGGCAAAAAAGGTAATTTTAACAATTTAAATAAAAATTGCAAATAAGATTGACGCACAGAAGCTATAAATGTAGTATTCTTCCCTAAAGGACCATCTAATGTAATTCCTGCATCCGAAGTTCCAAGCGTAGCTCTTGTGTTTAATGTCGTTGGATTTCCTTTTTTTTGTGTAAATTCAATTACAGAGCTCAACGCATTTCCTCTGTTCGCAGGAAAAGCACTTGTATAAAAATCTACATTTCTAATCAAATCTGCATTGATCAATCCAACAGGTCCACCCGTTGCTCCTTGCGTTTGAAAGTGGTTGATTACAGGAACTTCAATTCCGTCTATATAAAATTTATTTTCAGAAGTTGCTCCACCTCTTATTATGATATCATTTCTAAAACCCGGATTTGAAGCGACTCCTGGTAAAGATTGCAATACTTTTAAAATATCTCTATTTCCTCCTGGATTTTTTTCTATTTCGACAATACTTAATGTTTGTTTAGACAACGGACTTGTTATCGACTTTTTAAATAATCTACTCTGAAGAACAACCTCATCTAATTTAGAGGCCGTTTCTGTAAGTTCTATTTCTATATAAGGTGATTTATCATTTGTTACCAAATAACTTTCGGAAATCATTGTTTTATATCCAATAAAAGAGGCTTGTATTTTAATATATCCTAAAGTTGAGTTCTCTAAGGTAAATTCTCCTTTTTCATTTGTTGTTGTTCCTTTTTGAGTTCCAACAATTAATATAGAAACAAAAGGTAGCGTTTCTCGTGTTTTACTATCAATAATTTTTCCTTTGACAACTCCTTGAGAAAATAATTGTACTGATGATGAAGCAATTATTATAAATAAAAGAAAATACTTTTTCATTTTTACTTTTTTAATTGAACAACAATACATTTTTTTGTTGATATAACAAAAAAAAGCAGTTCACTAAAAGTAAACTGCTTTATCATATTGTGGTGAGAGCAGGATTCGAACCTGCGAAGACGTAGTCAGCGGATTTACAGTCCGCCCTCGTTGGCCGCTTGAGTATCTCACCAAAATTTTCAAATAAAAAGCTTCTCAAAATGAGAAGCTTTTTGTGACCGGGCTGGGGCTCGAACCCAGGACCCTCTCCTTAAAAGGGAGATGCTCTACCAACTGAGCTACCAGGTCAATTTTCTTTTGTCTTAGCGGGTGCAAATATAGTAGCAATATCTAAATAAACAAATGTTTTTTTTAATTTGTTTTGTTTAAATATGCTTCTCGTACTTTCTTAAATAAATTAGAACTATATACAAAGTTTACAACTGCTTCATTGTCAGTTTTAAAGATTTCTTTATTACTTCCTTCCCATGCTTTTTTTCCGTTTTTTAGAAAAAGAATTTTTTCGCCAATTTCCATCACAGAGTTCATATCATGTGTGTTAATTACCGTTGTAATTTGATATTCTTCTGTAATTTCTTTTATTAGATTATCAATAATAATTGCTGTTTGCGGATCTAAACCAGAATTTGGCTCATCGCAAAACAAATATTTAGGATTCATTACAATTGCTCTTGCAATGGCAACTCTTTTTTGCATTCCTCCAGAAAGTTCTGCAACATACTTTTTATTTGAACCTACCAAATCGACTCTTTTTAAGACAAAATTTGCGCGTTCTAACATTTTTTTATCAGAATCTTTGGTAAACATTTTTAAAGGAAACATTACGTTTTCTTCTACTGTTTGAGAATCGAACAATGCACTTCCTTGAAAAACCATTCCAATTTCTTGACGCAATTGTCTTCTTTCGTCAGAATTCATTTCTGTATTTACGCGTCCATTAAACTCAATAGTTCCTTTTTCTGGAGTGTGTAATCCAATTAATGATTTTAAAAATACCGTTTTTCCAGAACCACTTTGCCCAATAATTAAATTGGTTTTACCTGGTTCAAATGTGGTAGAAATTCCTTTTAAAATCTCTACGCCGTTAAATCCTTTATATAAATTTTTTACTTCTATCATTTAAGTTAACAGCATTTGAGTTAATAAATAATTACAAATAACAATTAAAACGGTTGTCCAAACTACAGATCTAGTACTCGCTTTTCCTACTTCTAAAGAACCCCCTTTAACATAATATCCTTGATACGAAGGAACTGTTGCAATGATAAATGCAAAAACTAACGTTTTTATGATTGAATACTGTATTAAATACGGATCAAAATCTGTTTGCAACCCTTCTATATAATCAACTCCAGAAAACAAACCTGTTAAAGTACCAGCAAGCCAGCCACCAAAAATTCCTAAAATCATTCCGAGAATAATTAAAAAAGGGTAAAAGAAAACGGTTGCAATAATTTTAGGCAATACCAAATAGTTTAAAGAATTAATTCCCATAACTTCCAAAGCATCAATTTGCTCTGTAACCCTCATTGTACCAATACTTGATGTGATATAAGAACCTACTTTACCCGCCAAAATAATAGAGCAAAATGTAGGTGCAAATTCTAAAATGATAGATCTTTTTGCTGCAAATCCTATTAACGTTTTCGGAATTAATGGGTTGTTTAAGTTTAATGCTGTTTGCAAAGCGATAACGCCACCAATAAAAAAAGAGATAAATGCAATAATTCCAAGAGATTTTACACCAAGCTCTTCTATTTCTCTAGACAATGCTTCTCTAAAAACACGAGCTCTTTGTGGTTTTCTAAAAACCTGTTTAAGCATCATAAAATACTTACCAATATGTTCTAGATAATTCATGAATTCAATTTCTTTCTGCTAAAGTATTAAATTATCATTAACAGTCCTTAAAATTGTCCTATTCTTAATTAAAATATTTACTTTTGATTCTCTTAAATCTATCACCATGAAGAATTCAATTGCATTCCTTTTTTTATCCTTATTAATCTTTACAGGTTGTAAATCAGAAAAAACAGTTCCAAAAAAACCAAAATTAGTCATCGGAATTGTAATTGACCAAATGCGGTACGATTATTTAATTCGATTTTCAGATAAATATGGCGAAGATGGTTTTAAAAGAATTATAAAAGATGGATTCTCTTTAGAAAACGCCAATTATAATTACATTCCGACGTATACAGCGGTTGGACACACTTCAATTTACACCGGAACAACTCCAGAAAACCACGGAATTATCGGAAATAATTGGTATGACAAATACGCGAAAAAAAATATTTATTGTGTAGATGATGCTACTTATACAAGTGTTGGAGTTGACTCAAATGGCGGGAAAAAATCTCCGCACAGAATGCAAACCACAACGATTACAGATCAACTACGATTGGCGCAAAATATGCACGGAAAAACAATTAGTATTGCCATTAAAGACAGATCTGCTGTGTTGCCTGGCGGGCATACTGCAAACGGAGCATTTTGGCTTGAAGGAAAAAATGAAGGAAAATGGATTACAAGCTCTTATTATATGAACCAATTACCTGCTTGGGTAACAAAATTTAATACTTCTGGGAAAGCTGCGGCATACATGTCTAAACCTTGGAATACATTATATGACATCAATACATATACAGAAAGTATTACTGATAACAATCCGTTTGAAGGAAAGTTTAATGGAAAAGAAGAACCAGTTTTTCCGTACGACATTCCAACTTTAAAAGAAAAAAACGGGAATTATGAAATGATAAAAGCAATTCCAGCTGGAAACTCTTTTACCACAGATTTTGTAAAAGCTGCTATTGTTGGAGAAAATTTAGGAAAATCTAAATACACAGATTTTTTAGCCGTGAGTTATTCTTCTACTGATTATGTTGGACATCAATTTGGCGTTGCTTCTAAAGAAGTTGAAGACACGTATTTACGATTAGATAAAGATTTAGCGAGTCTATTTTCGTTTTTAGACACTGAAGTCGGAAAAGGAAATTATACTTTATTTTTAACGGCAGATCATGCAGCTGTTCAAGTTCCTGCGTATTTACAATCAGTAAAAATTCCAGCGCATTATCTCAACTCTAAAGCATTAAGAACATATATAAATAGCATTACTTTAAAATATTTTAAATCGGATAAGCTGGTAGAAAATATTTCAAATCTTCAAGTTTTTTTAAATAAAGAAAAGATAGAAAGTTTACAATTAGATGCAACTATCGTTGCTCAAAAAATTGCAGATGAAGTCATCAATTTTGATAACATATACAAAGCTGTAACTGCAAGAACAATGCAAACAACACAATTTACAGATGGCATTTTACATAAATTACAAAAAGGATACAATCAAAAATTTTCTGGTGATGTGTTGCTAATTATGATGCCATCAGCTTTAAATCGTTCTTCTAAAACAGGAACTTCTCATGGTTCTGGATATAGTTACGATACACACGTACCCATTATTTTTTACGGAAATGGAATTAAAAAAGGAACTTCTAAAAAAGCCTATACCATTACAGATATTGCACCAACCATTGCCAATTTATTACAAATTCAATTTCCGAATGGAACAACTGGATTGATTATTGATGAAGCGTTGAAGTAATATCAATGCTTAAACTGAGATCTCGCTTGGTGTTTTTTGATTGCTTTTCTAGCCATAATAATTCCAATGAATAAAGAAATAAAAGCACCCATAGAAATTCCTGGAATAAAGTTGATAAACAAAAAGAAATCATAAGCACCATGAAAAACGGTTGCCGCTAATAATCCCGTAAGATTCAATCTAATTTTATCTTTTTTGGGTGCAGCAAACTTTGCTTTCCCTATAAAATAACCCATCAAAATTCCGAATGTTGCATGCGCAGGAACTGCTGTAAAAGCACGTACAATTCCGTTTTGCCATTCCAAACTGAAACACATACATGATGTTTTCTATGGCTGCAAAACCCATAGAAACCATTACTGCATACACAATTCCATCAAAAGGTTCGTCAAATTCTTTATTGCGTTGTGCATAATATCTAACGATAATATATTTAGAAAATTCTTCTACCAAGGCAACGACAACAAAAGCTTTAAAGAATTGTTGAGCCACACTTAACGGATCTGCAGTTGGAAAAATCAACTTAAGAATGAATCCAATAATTAATGTAATAATGATGCTTGCTGATGCTCCTAAACCAAAATTTTTAAGCACAAATTTTATGGGCTCTCTTTCATATTTATCTTTCATATAAATATACATCATTATTACAATTGCAGGCGCTAACGCCAATGCTAATAAAATCATAAACTTATTCTTTTGGTAAAAAAACTTCTGCCATCATACAACGTGCACTTCCACCTCCACACGTTTCAATGGTTTCTAATGAACTATGAATAATCGGATTGTTTTTTTCTATTTTTTGCAATTGCTCTTTTCTTAACGAATGATAAGCCGACGAACTCATTACTAAATAACGTTGCTCATTTGCACCTTTTACTTGCAACATATTTCCTGCAAATGCATTTACTTGTTGCTCGGTAATATCAATGATTTCTTTTCCACTTTCTTTTAAATGATTGATGACATTTTTGCGTTCTTTTTTATCATCAATAGAAGCCAAACAAATAATTGCAAATTGTTCTGCAACACACATCATTACATTGGTGTGATAAATGGCTTCTCGCTGTTTATTTACTGTTTGATTTGATGTGAAAATAACGGGTGTAAATTCAAAATCTTCACAAAACTCGATAAACAATTCTTCATCTGCTCTTGGCGATAATGCACAATATGCTTTTTGATTTTCTCTGTCTAAAACGATACTTCCAGTTCCTTCTAAAAAAATTTCTTCTTTTTCGGCTTCTGTATAATTCACTATATTTTCGATTACAAATCCTTTAGATTCTAATGTTTCTAAAACATCTTCTCTGCGTTCTAACCTTCTGTTTTCGGCAAACATTGGATACAGACCAACATCACCATTTTCGTGAAAAGAAATCCAATTATTTGGAAAAATAGAATCGGGAGTACTTGGTGTTTCTGTATCATTTACAACGACAATTTCTACTCCATTTTCTTGTAATATACTTACAAAATCGTCAAACTCCTTTTGCGCTTTTGCATTTATCGTAGCGGGTAACGTGTCGGTTATTTCTTGCTGATAATAATTGTTTACCGCAGTTTGTTCGTTCATTCGAAAACCAACAGGGCGAACCATTAAAATGGTATTTGTAGTTTGTTGCATTTCTTAAATTTATCAAAAGGTAAAATTACAAGAAATTTTAATGTAAATTAGATTTGAATTTTACTATTTTGTAGTCTATTATAAATGATTTGTATTTATTAAATGTACAAAAAAGCAAAAAAATGAGACACCTTTCACTTCTTTTCTTATTGATAATGAGCTGTTTTCCTTTACACGCTCAAATAGAAAATATTACAGAAAAGTATGATTTACCAAATGCTGTTTCAGAAACTTCTGGATTGCTTTTTTTAAATGGAAAATTAATTACTCATAATGATTCTGGCGATGCTGCTAACTTATATGAACTTGACACCATTACAGGAAATATTATAAGAACAATTAATATTAGCAATGCAACAAATGTAGATTGGGAAGATATTACTCAAGATGACACTTACATTTACATTGGCGACTTTGGAAACAATAGTAATGGAAATAGACAGGATTTAAAAATCTATCGTATTTTAAAGTCTGACTTTACAAATAGCACAAGCATTACTTCAGAAACGATTGCATTTAGCTATGAAGATCAAACAGATTTTGCTTCGCAACCAAATAATTCAAATTTTGATGCAGAAGCAATTTCTGTTTACAAAGACAAACTTGTAATTTTCACGAAAAACTGGAAAGACAATACCGTAAATGCGTATACAATTCCGAAAATTATTGGAAATCATTCTGCAAAAAAAGTAAGCTCATATACTTCTAACGGATTGATAACAGGTTCTACTTATAACAAAGATGATGACAGTTTTTTATTATGTGGCTATACAACAAATGGCGCGCCTTTTTTAATTTATATCAAAGTTAATGCAATTACAAATGATGCTATTTTTAGTGGTGTTATAGAAAGAACTGATATTAACCCCACTTTAGGCCCAAGTCAAATAGAAGGAATTACAGCAATAAGTGGTGAAAAATATTTTTTGTCTCGTGAAAAAGTAGAAATAGGTGGAACAGTTTTAACTCAAAAATTATATCGGTTTGACAATGGTTCTTTTAGTCCTTTACATATTGATGATGTAGAATTGACTCGTTTACAAGTATTTCCTAACCCCAGTCAAGAAATTTTATTTATTAAAGGATTAAACTTAGATATTAAACAACTTTTTGTAATTGATATAAATGGAAAAACGGTTATAAATCAAAAAAATTCCAATAATCAAATTCTAATTAAAGAATTAACTATTGGAACTTATTTTTTAAAAATTGCATTAAAAAATAACACAATTATTACTAAAAAATTTATTAAAAATTAAAGCACTTTTTTTATGGTCTTGGTAACATCATCCAAAATTTCGAATGCGGTTTCTGCCATAACATTTCCTTTTAAATCTAACAACGGATTTACTTCAACAAACTCTACACAAACTACTTTTTTTGTTTCAATAATCTGATTCATTATTTGCGTCACTTCTTGTTGATCAAACCCTTTAGAAACAGGGGTTCCCGTTCCGTAAGAAACCATATCACAATCCATAGAATCTACATCAAAAGAAATGTAAATAACATCGCAATTAGACAGTTTTTCTAGAGCTTCATTCACACATTTTTCTAAACCTCTAAAACGAGTTTCAGAAACTGTATAATTTTTTATTTTAAGGTTCTTAATTTGCTTTTCCTCTGGGTCTTCAGTATCTCTAACTCCAAAATACACCACATTTTCTGCAGTAACTTTAGGTCCATGAATCCCAATATTTTTCATTCGCTCCCACAAATCTGCAGTTTGTCTAGATACTTCGTTTATTTGAAAATCAAGATTATCTTCAGATAAAGCAGCTGCTAATGGCATTCCGTGTATATTTCCAGATGGAGATGTATATGGTGAATGAATATCTGCATGCGCATCAATCCAAACTACTCCAACAGTTTCTTTTGGATACGCCGCTTTTACCCCACTAATTGTACCCAAAGCAGAAGAATGATCTCCAGACAATACAATCGGAAACGTTTTTTCTTGCAACGTAACTTTTACGTGATTGCTAAGTCGAGTACATTGCATTAACACACAATCAATCCGTTTTGCAAAAGAATTTTTTACTTTGTTATAAATAGATTCGTTTGCTGTTGACACATCTATAAAATCAAACTGATCAAAATAATTGTTATTCTTATTTATTGCAGCAATTTCTATCGCATCAATTCCCATATCAGAACCACGAGTTCCAGCTCCAATATCAGATCTATTTTTAATTATTTTTATTGAGTTTAACATATTATAAACGTCTATTATCTTTTATCAATCGTTGTAAAACTCCTTAAAGTCTCTCCAGTATAAATTTGTCTTGGTCTTCCAATAGGTTCTTTACCCAAACGCATTTCTCTCCATTGTGCAATCCAGCCAGGCAATCTTCCTAAAGCAAACATTACGGTAAACATTTCTACAGGGATTCCCATAGCACGATAAATAATTCCTGAGTAGAAATCTACATTTGGATATAATTTTCTGTCAACAAAATATGGATCATTTAATGCTTCTTGTTCTAGGCTTTTTGCAATTTCTAAAATAGGGTCATTTACGCCTAAGTTATTTAAAACTTCATCTGCAGCTACTTTAATAATTTTAGCTCTTGGGTCAAAATTCTTATACACTCTATGTCCAAATCCCATCAAACGGAAAGGATCATTTTTATCTTTTGCTTTCGCCATGTATTTTTTTGTATCTCCACCATCTTCTTTGATCGCTTCTAACATTTCTAACACTGCTTGGTTTGCACCACCGTGTAATGGCCCCCAAAGAGCAGAAATTCCTGCTGATAAAGAAGCAAATAATCCAGCATGAGATGAACCCGTTATTCTAACTGTAGACGTAGAGCAGTTTTGCTCGTGATCTGCATGTAAAATTAACAACTTATTCAATGCATTTACAACAATATTGTTTGTTGTATACTCTTTATTAGGTTGCTTAAACATCATTTTATAGGTGTTCTCTACATACCCTAAACAACAATCTCCATAATCTAACGGCAATCCTTGTTTCTTACGCATAGTCCAAGCTACTAAAACAGGGAATTTACCCATGATTTTCACAATAGCATTGTACATTTCATCCGCAGAATCTACATTTACAGAGGATGGATTAAAAGCTGTTAAAGCAGAAGTTAATGAAGAAATAACACCCATTGGATGTGCAGATTTAGGAAATGCATCTACTATTTTTCTGATATCTTCATCAACAATAGATTGTGCGCAGATATCATCTTGAAACTTTTTTAATTGCTGTTCAGTTGGCAATTCTCCAAAAATTAATAGAAATGCAACTTCTAAAAACTCTGCCTTCTCAGCCAATTCTTCTATAGAATAACCTCTGTATCTTAAAATCCCTTTTTCTCCATCTAAAAACGTAATGGCACTTTCACAAGAGCCTGTGTTTTTATATCCTGGGTCAATTGTAACAACTCCTCCAGTTACTGTTCTTAATTCTTTAATATCAATTGCTCTTTCATTTTCTGTTCCTGTAATTAACGGAAAATCAAACTCTTGTCCGTCTATTTTTATGGTAGCTTTATCTGACATTATTTCTAACTTGTTTTAATTATGAAGTGAATTGCGAAGATACCAATTTTTCAAAGATTTTAAAAGTCAAGTTAGATAGAATTTTAACATAAAAACATAGATTTAACTTATTTTTAAGCATAAAAAAACCTTATAAAATAAATTATAAGGTTTTTAATTATTGTAAAAAGTAATTTACTTTATTTTAAATGCTTTCTCCTTTGGAAAATAAGCTGTATTTGCCAACTCCTCTTCTATTCTTAACAACTGATTGTACTTTGCCATCCTATCTGAACGAGAAGCTGATCCTGTTTTTATTTGACCACAATTTAAAGCTACTGCTAAATCTGCAATGGTATTATCTTCTGTTTCTCCAGATCTGTGAGACATTACAGATGTATAACCAGCATTATGTGCCATATTTACAGCAGATATCGTTTCTGTTAAAGTTCCTATTTGATTTACTTTAATTAATATAGAATTTGCAATTCCATTTTCAATTCCTTTAGACAAACGCTCTACATTTGTTACAAATAAATCGTCTCCAACTAACTGTACTTTAGTTCCAACTTTATCTGTTAAATATTTCCATCCCTCCCAGTCGTTTTCATCCATTCCATCTTCAACAGAAATAATTGGATACTTTTCTACCAATTCTGCTAAGTAATCTGCTTGTTCTTTACTTGTTCTTATCTTTCCTGATTTTCCTTCAAACTTTGTATAATCATATTTTCCATCAACATAAAATTCTGCGGCAGCACAATCCAAGGCAATCATAATTTCATCACCAAAAGAATAACCCGCGTTTTTAACTGCCAAAGCAATCGTATCAATCGCATCTTCTGTTCCATCTAAAGTCGGTGCAAATCCACCTTCATCACCAACGGCAGTACTTAAATCTCTATCGTGTAAAACATTTTTTAAATGATGAAAAATTTCAGAACCCATTTGCATTGCATGCGTAAAATTTTTAGCTTTTACTGGCATTATCATAAACTCTTGAAATGCAATTGGTGCATCAGAATGTGATCCTCCGTTGATAATATTCATCATCGGAACTGGCAATGTATTTGCCGATACTCCGCCAACATACCTGTATAAAGGCATTCCTAATTCATTTGCTGCTGCTTTTGCCGCTGCTAACGAAACTCCTAAAATTGCATTTGCTCCTAAGACTGATTTATTTGCTGTTCCGTCTAAATCAATCATTATTTGATCGATTTTGTTTTGTTCAAAAACTGAAGTTCCTAGCAATTCTTGCGCTATAATTTGATTTACATTGGCAACTGCTTTTAAAACACCTTTTCCCATATACGCTTTTCCTCCATCACGTAATTCAACTGCTTCATGCTCTCCTGTTGACGCTCCAGAAGGAACCGCAGCTCTTCCTAAAACTCCATTCTCTGTAATTACATCAACCTCTACCGTTGGGTTTCCTCTAGAATCAAAAATTTGACGTGCATGTATGTTTATTATAATACTCATAGTTTTCTTTTTAAGTAGAAATTTCTGGATTCAAACAGAAAAATCTTATTTATTTTTAATATTTTCTATAAATTGATCGAACAAATATTCTGCATCGTGTGGCCCGGGACTTGCTTCTGGGTGATATTGGACAGAGAAACAGTTTTTATTTTTCATTCTAATTCCAGCTACAGTATGATCATTTAAATGCACGTGTGTAATTTCTACATTCTCATTTGCTTCTGTCTCTTCTCTATTAATTGCAAATCCATGGTTTTGAGAAGTAATTTCTCCTTTTCCAGTGATTAAATTTTTCACAGGATGATTAATTCCTCTGTGTCCATTATGCATTTTATACGTTGATATTCCGTTTGCCAACGCAATCACTTGATGTCCTAAACAAATACCAAATAAAGGCAAATTTCTTTTAATAATTTCTTTTGCCGTATTTTGTGCATCAACTAATGGTTCTGGATCTCCAGGTCCGTTAGAAATAAAGTATCCGTCAGGTTTAAAAGCACTCATTTCTTCAAAACTTGCATTGTATGGAAATACTTTTATGTAGGCATCTCTTTTTACAAAGTTTCTTAAAATGTTCTTTTTAATTCCAATATCTAAGGCAGAAATTTTATACGTTGCATTTTCATCACCTACAAAATAAGGTTCTTTTGTTGACACTTTTGATGCCAATTCCAAGCCATTCATGTCTGGAACTTTAGCTAATTGTTTTTTTAATGCATCAATATCATCAACTTCTGTAGAAATAATTGCATTCATTGCTCCATTATCTCTAATGTATGCAACTAAGGCTCTTGTATCAACATCAGAAATAGCTACTGTATGGTGTTTGATAAACCAATCTTTTAAGTTTCCATCAGAATCTACTCTAGAATGCGTAAAGCTAAAATTTCTACAAATTAACCCTGCAATTTTAATTCCGTCAGATTCAACTTCGTCATCATTAACTCCATAATTTCCAATATGTGCATTTGTTGCAACCATTAATTGACCAAAGTAAGAAGGATCTGTAAAGATTTCTTGATAACCGGTCATACCTGTATTAAAACAAATCTCTCCGGTTGCAGTTCCTTCGATCCCGATAGATTTACCATGAAAAATAGTCCCGTCTGCTAATAAAACTAAAGCTTTTTTTTGTTGTTGGTATTTCATTATTAGTTGTGTGTACTTTTATTAATTGTTATTTCAATCGTTTCGATTACAAAAGTAATAATATCTTAATTAGTAAACTTTTGTTGTTTATAAAATTGTATAAAAAAAAGGGATAAACGTAAACGCTTATCCCTTTTATATGATTTCATTAGAAATATCATATTATTCTTCAGAAGTTTCTGGTGTTTCGGTTTCTGCAACATCAACAACAGTATCAGCTTTCTTCTTCCCTCTACGAGTAGTTTTCTTAGCTTTCTTACCGTTAGGATTGTAAATTTCGTTGTAATCAACTAATTCTACCATTGCCATAGGAGCATTATCTCCTTGACGATTCCCTAATTTAATGATACGTACATATCCTCCTGGTCTATCTGCAATCTTCACAGATATTTCTTTGAATAATTCTGTAACAGCATATTTATCTCTAAGGTAACTAAATACAACACGACGGTTGTGAGTAGTATCGTTCTTAGATTTTGTAAGTAAAGGCTCTACGAATCTACGTAGTGCTTTTGCTTTTGCTTCTGTTGTGTTAATACGTTTGTGCTCAATTAATGAACAAGACATATTCGCTAACATCGCTTTTCTATGTGCTGTCTTTCTTCCTAAGTGGTTAAATTTCTTACCGTGTCTCATGACGTTTTCTTTTTACTCTCATCTTGCATCAACCCAGTTTGGGGCGCAAAATATGAAAGGTTAATCTCTATCTAATTTATATTTACTTAAGTCCATTCCGAAGTTTAGGTTTTTATTAATCACTAACTCTTCTAATTCAGTTAATGATTTTTTACCGAAGTTACGGAACTTCATTAAATCGTTTTTATTGAATGATACCAAGTCTCCTAAAGTATCTACTTCTGCTGCTTTTAAACAGTTTAAAGCTCTTACTGATAAATCCATGTCTACCAACTTAGTCTTTAATAACTGACGCATGTGTAATGATTCTTCATCATATGTTTCAGTTTGTGCTATTTCATCAGCCTCTAAAGTGATACGCTCATCAGAGAATAACATAAAGTGATGAATTAATATTTTAGCAGCTTCTGTTAATGCATCTTTAGGATTGATAGAACCGTCTGTGTCTATATCGAAAATCAATTTTTCGTAGTCAGTTTTTTGCTCTACACGAAAATTTTCAACAGCATATTTTACATTCTTTATCGGAGTGTAAATAGAATCTGTAAAAATTGTTCCTAAGGGTGCAGTTGATTTTTTGTTTTCTTCTGCAGGTACAAATCCTCTACCTTTTTCTATAGAAATTTCCATGTTTAATTTCACAGATTTATCCATATTACAGATCACTAAATCAGGATTTAGTACTTGAAAACCAGAAATAAAACGTTGTAAATCTCCAGCAGTTAATTGTTCTTGACCAGAAATATTGATAGAAACTGATTCTTTATCTGTTTCCTCAATTTGTTTCTTAAAACGTACTTGTTTTAAGTTCAAAATTATTTCTGTTACATCTTCTACAACTCCTTTAATTGCAGAAAATTCATGCTCTACACCATCAACTCTTAATGATGTGATTGCAAAACCTTCTAATGAAGACAACAATACTCTTCTTAATGCATTACCAACTGTTAACCCAAAACCTGGTTCTAAAGGTCTGAACTCAAATCTACCAGAAAAATCTGTAGATTCAATCATTATTACTTTATCCGGTTTTTGAAAATTTAAAATTGCCATATGTTTTCTTCGTTTTTAATTGTTATTCAGTTGCGCGATTTATAAGAGTGAAGATGTTCAAACAAACCCTTTGGCCAAATTTCAATATGATTAATTTATTATTTAGAGTATAACTCTACTATTAATTGCTCTTTGATATTCTCTGGAATTTGTACTCTTTCTGGTGCTTTTACAAACGTACCTGATAATAAATCAGAGTTCCAAGTTAACCATTCGTACACGTTACTATTAGAAGCTAAAGCGCTTTCAATTGCAACCAAAGATTTAGATTTTTCTCTAACCGCTACAACATCACCATCTTTTAAAGTGTGTGAAGGAATGTTTAAAATTTCTCCGTTCACAGTAATGTGACGGTGAGAAACTAATTGACGTGCTGCGCTACGAGAATTTGCGATACCTAAACGGTATACTACATTGTCTAAACGAGATTCACATAACTGTAATAAAACCTCACCAGTAATACCACCGGCTCTTTGAGCTTTTTTAAACAAGTTAGAGAATTGACGTTCTAAAATACCATAAGAGTATTTTGCTTTTTGTTTTTCTTGCAATTGGGTAGCATATTCAGATTTTTTACCTCTTCTTTTTGCGTTTCCATGTTGCCCTGGAGGATAATTTCTTTTTTCAAAGTTTTTATCATCTCCGAAAATTGCTTCTCCGAATTTACGGGCAATTTTAGTTTTTGGTCCTGTATATCTTGCCATTTCTTAGTTATTAAAGCTGGGATTATGAATTAAGGCGAAACTCCTTCGATAATCTAAAAATCCAACTTAGTTAAAAATTAAATTATACTCTTCTTCTTTTTGGAGGTCTACATCCATTGTGTGGTGCTGGAGTTACATCAATAATTTCTGTAACTTCAATTCCGTTATTATGTAATGTTCTTATTGCGCTTTCTCTACCATTACCTGGTCCTTTAACAAAAACCTTTACTTTTCTAAGTCCAGCTTCATGAGCAACTCTTGCACAATCTTCTGCAGCAGTTTGCGCAGCATATGGAGTATTCTTTTTAGAACCTCTAAACCCTTGCTTACCAGCAGATGACCATGAAATTACGTCCCCTTTTTTGTTTGTTAAAGAAATAATGATGTTGTTAAACGAAGCTGTAATATGTGCTTCACCAACAGATTCAACAATAACTTTACGCTTTTTTGTACTTGCTTTAGCCATAATATCTAGTTATTATTTAGTAGCTTTCTTTTTGTTAGCTACTGTTTTTCTTTTACCTTTTCTTGTTCTAGAGTTGTTCTTAGTTCTTTGTCCTCTTAAGGGAAGACCAGTTCTATGACGGATACCTCTGTAACATCCAATATCCATCAAACGTTTGATGTTTATTTGAACTTCAGAACGTAATTCTCCTTCAATTGTGAAAGACCCAACTTGTTCTCTAATTGCTGCGATTTGATCATCAGTCCAATCTTGAACTTTAATACTTTCGTCAACCTTTGCGTTTGCTAAAACTTCTTTAGCTCTACTTGCTCCTATACCAAAGATGTAAGTTAAAGCGATAACTCCTCTTTTATTCTTTGGAATATCAATACCTGCTATTCTTGCCATTACCCTTGTCTTTGTTTAAATCTAGGATTTTGTTTATTAATCACATATAATCTACCTTTTCTGCGAACTATTTTGCAGTCGGCACTTCTTTTCTTAACTGATGCTCTAACTTTCATCTGTATTTGTTTTAATATCTATAAGTAATTCTGGCCTTAGTTAAATCATAAGGACTCATTTCTAATTTCACTTTATCTCCTGGTAACAACTTAATATAATGCATACGCATTTTACCAGAAATGTGTGCTGTAACAATATGCCCATTCTCTAACTCTACACGAAACATCGCATTTGATAATGCTTCTGTTATGGTTCCGTCTTGTTGTATTGCTGGTTGCTTAGCCATATTATTTTAATGCTTTTCTACTAGTTCCTGTTTTCATTAAACCATCATAATGACTGTTTAATAAATACGAGTTAATTTGTTGAATGGTATCAATTGCAACTCCTACCATAATAATCAATGATGTTCCACCATAAAACATTGCCCAACTTTGTTGTACTCCAAATTGATACGCAATTGCTGGCAAAATAGATAAAGCTGCTAAGAATAACGATCCTGGGAACGTAATTCTAGATAATACAGAATCTAATCTTTCTGCAGTATCACTTCCTGGTTTAATTCCTGGTATAAAACCACCACTTCTTTTTAAGTCATCGGCCATTTTATTTGTAGGTATTGTAATTGCTGTATAAAAATAACTAAATACAATAATTAATACTGCAAATAACACATTGTACCACAATCCATGAATATCTTGCAATTCACTTAACATTGGGTATTTTCTTGCTAAAGCTACTGGCAAAAACATAATTGCCTGTGCAAAAATGATTGGCATTACACCTGCTGCATTTAGCTTTAACGGAATGTATTGTCTTGCTCCGGCTACATCTTTAATATCTCCAACAACTGTTCTTCTAGCATATTGTACAGCAATTTTTCGAACGGCTGTTACTAATAAAACAGTTAATAAAATCACCACAAACCAAACAAAAATTTCTAACAAAATCATCATAAATCCTCCAGCTCCTGCATTAGAAGTTTTAGCAACTAATTCTTGTACAAATGCTGATGGAAATCTTGCAAGAATCCCGACAGTAATTAATAATGATATTCCATTACCAACACCTTTGTCTGTAATTCGTTCTCCTAACCACATCGCAAAAACAGTACCTGCTGTTAACAATATAATTGATGAGAACCAAAATGCTCCACCAGGAACTAAAAATGCTTGTTCTGGTAAACCAAATGATGTTTTAATCGCAGTTATATAAGTTGGTGCTTGCACTAATGTAATACCAATTGTTAACCAACGAGTAATTTGTGTAATTTTCTTTCTTCCACTTTCTCCGTCTTTTTGTAGTTTTTGTAAATATGGAACCGCGATTCCCATTAATTGAACTACAATAGAAGCAGAAATGTATGGCATAATTCCAAGTGCCATGATAGACGCTCTAGAAAATGCTCCTCCAGTAAATGCATTTAATAATCCTAAAAGACCCGTAGAAGTTTGAGATTTTAAAGATGCTAATTGTAATGGATCAATTCCAGGTAATGGAACCTGAGCCATAAAACGATACACAGCGATTAAACCTAACGTTAAAATAAGCTTTTGTTTAAGCTCTTCTATTTTCCAAATGTCTCTTAAAGTATTTATCAACTTCATATTTACTTAATCTTATAATGTTACTGCTTCACCTCCAGCAGCTTCAATAGCAGCTTTTGCAGTAGCAGTAAATTTGTGAACAGTAATGTTTAATTTAGCTTTAAGCTCTCCACGACCTAGTATTTTAACTAATTCGGTTTTGCTAACTACTCTATTAGCGATTAAGATATCTAAAGTTACAGTATCTGTAATTTTACCTTCGTCTACTAATGTTTGTAATTTATCTAAATTAACTCCAACATATTCCTTACGGTTAATGTTTGTGAATCCAAATTTAGGAACACGTCTTTGAAGTGGCATTTGCCCTCCTTCGAATCCTATTTTTCTTGAATATCCAGAACGAGATTTCTGACCGTTGTGACCTCTAGTTGAAGTACCACCTTTACCAGAACCTTCACCTCTTGCGATTCTTTTTTCCTTTTTTACAGATCCTTCTGCGGGTTGTAAGTTATGTAAACTCATTTCTATATATGTCTTTATTTAATTTCCTCGAAAGAAACTAAGTGTTTTACTGTATTTACCATACCAATAATAGAAGGAGTTGCCTCGTGCTCTACTACTTGGTTCATTTTACGTAAACCTAATGCTTCTAAAGTTCTTTTTTGACTTTGAAGGCGTCCGATTTTGCTTTTTACTTGCTTAACTCTAATTTTTGCCATCGTTCTTAGATTTATCCGTTAAATACTTTTTCTAAAGAAATTCCTCTTTGTTTTGCAATTGTAACTGCACTACGCAATTGTAATAAAGCATCTAATGTTGCTTTTACTACATTGTGAGGGTTAGAAGAACCTTGAGATTTTGATAATACATCATGTACTCCTACAGACTCTAATACCGCACGTACAGCACCACCAGCAATAACTCCGGTACCATGTGAAGCAGGCTTTAAAAATACTTTTGCTCCACCAAATTTTCCTTTTTGTTCATGAGGTAAAGTTCCATTTAAAATTGGAATTCTAACTAAATTTTTCTTTGCGTCTTCAATTGATTTTGCAATTGCAGATGCAACATCTTTAGATTTACCTAATCCATGACCAACTACTCCGTTACCATCTCCTACAACAACAATTGCAGAAAATCCAAAAGCTCTACCTCCTTTAGTTACTTTAGTAACACGTTGTACACCAACTAAATGATCTACAAGTTCTAATCCGCTAGGTTTTACTCTTTCTACGTTTTTATAATTTTGATACATAATAAACTTCTTAAAATTTTAAACCAGCTTCTCTAGCAGCTTCTGCTAATACTTTTATTCTACCATGATATAAATACCCATTTCTATCAAAAGAAATTGTTTCTACACCAGCTTTCATAGCTTTTTCTGCTATTGATTTTCCAACTGATGCAGCAGTTTCTAATTTAGAACCTGTTGCAACATCTTTATCTCTAGAAGAAGCAGCTACCAATGTAACACCAGTAACGTCATCTACTAATTGAGCATATATTTCTTTATTACTTCTAAAAACAGATAACCTTGGCTGAGCCGCAGTACCAGAAACAACTTTTCTAATTCTATTTTTAATTCTTTGTCTTCTTTCAAGCTTTGATAATGCCATAATGCTATATATTATGCAGATTTACCTGCTTTTCTTCTTAATTGTTCTCCTACAAATTTAACTCCTTTACCTTTGTATGGCTCTGGTGCACGGAAAGAACGAATCTTTGCGGCAATTTGACCAACCAATTGTTTATCATGAGAAGTTAATTTAACGATTGGGTTTTTCCCTTTTTCAGATACTGTTTCTACCTTAACTTCTGGAGCTAATTCTAAAACAATATTATGAGAAAAACCTAATGCTAAATCTAATTTTTGTCCTTGGTTTGAAGCTCTATAACCTACCCCAACTAATTCTAAATCTTTAGTCCAACCTTTACTAACTCCTTCAATCATATTAAATACTAATGATCTATATAATCCGTGAGCAGATTTATGAGGTTTGCTATCAGATGGTCTGTTTAAAATAACAGTATCACCTTCTATCTTTACAGTAATATCGCCAGAAATCTCTTGAGATAATTCTCCTAACTTTCCTTTTACCGTTACTACATTTCCATCGATGTTTAATTCAACTCCGGCTGGAATGCTTACTGGGTTTTTTCCTATTCTTGACATCTTACTATAGTATTAATAAACGTAACAAATTACTTCTCCTCCAACATTCTCTTGACGTGCTTTCTTGTTAGTCATCACACCTTTAGATGTTGAAACGATTGCAATACCAAGACCGTTTAATACTCTAGGCATTTCTAATGCGTTAACGTATTTACGTAAACCTGGCGTACTGATTCGTTCTAGTTTTCTAATTACTGATTCTTTTGTTTCTCTATCATATTTTAAAGCTATTTTGATCGTTCCTTGAACTGATTCGTCATTGAACTGGTAGCTTAAAATATATCCTTGATCAAACAAAATTTTTGTCATTTCCTTCTTCAAGTTCGAAGCTGGAATTTCTACAACTCTGTGTCCTGCAGCGATTGCATTTCTAACTCTCGTTAAAAAATCCGCGATTGGATCTGTATACATATTTATTTAAAATTGCGATTTTGGTTTTTAATTACCTCTATTTATGCTACAGAATTCTCTGTGATAATTAAACCTGAAATCAGTTAATGTTTATTTACTCAAAAAAAATAGAGCGTGCAAAGATACACATTCTATTTTATTTTACAGGGTTTTTACCAACTTGCTTTTCTAACACCTGGTATTAATCCTTGGTTTGCCATTTCACGGAATGTCACACGTGATATTCCGAATGTACGCATATACCCTTTTGGTCTTCCTGTTAGTTTGCATCTGTTGTGCATTCTAACTGGAGAAGCGTTCTTAGGTAACTTTTGTAATGCTTCGTAATCTCCAGCTTCTTTCAAAGCTTTTCTTTTCTCAGCGTATTTAGCTACTGTTTTTGCTCTTTTTACCTCACGGGCTTTCATTGATTCTTTAGCCATGTCTTAATTTTTTTTAAATGGTAAACCTAATTCTCCTAATAATGACTTCGCTTCTTTATCGGTATCTGCAGATGTTACAAATGCAATATCCATTCCTCCGATTTTATTTACTTTATCAATATTAATTTCTGGATAGATAATTTGTTCAGTAATTCCTAAATTATAATTACCTCTACCGTCAAAACCATTTGCTTTGATACCGTTAAAATCTCTAACACGTGGTAAAGATGCAGTTACTAATCTATCTAAAAATTCGTACATTTTTTCTCCTCTTAACGTAACCATCACACCAATTGGCATTCCTTTACGTAATTTAAAGTTTGCAACATCTTTTTTAGATAAAGTAGCAATTGGTTTTTGTCCTGTAATTGTAGCCAACTCTTCAAGAGCATAATCTATCAATTTTTTATCTGCTATAGCTGCACCAACACCTTTACTAACTACAATTTTTTGTAATTTAGGCACTTGCATAATATTGCTATATCCAAATTCTTCTGTAAGAGCACTTACTACTCGGCTCTTATATTCTGCTTTTAATCTTGGTACGTAACTCATGATTATATTGCTTTTTTAGTTTTCTTAGAGATTCTAGTTTTAGTATCTCCTTCTACTGTATATCCTACTCTTACTGCTTTTCCACCTTCTACTAACGATAAGTTAGAGATATGAATGGAAGCTTCTTTCTTTACGATTCCTCCTTGTGGACTTTGAGCGCTAGGTTTTGTGTGTTTTGAAATCATATTAACACCTTCAACTATAGCTCTATTTTTATCTCTAAGGATTTGTAAAACTTTTCCTTCTGATCCTTTATGATCTCCTGCGATTACTGTAACAGTATCTCCTGATTTGATTTTAAACTTTGTCATCGTCTTATCTCTTTTAAAGCACTTCAGGTGCTAATGATACAATTTTCATGAATTGTTTCTCACGAAGTTCACGAGCAACTGGTCCAAATACACGTGTTCCTCTCATTTCCTCTGTAGGATTTAAAAGCACACAAGCATTGTCATCAAATCTGATGTAAGACCCATCTTTACGTCTAACTTCTTTCTTTGTACGAACAACTACTGCTCTAGAAACTTGACCTTTCTTTACAGTTCCGTTTGGAGTTGCTGCTTTAACTGTAACAACAATTTTATCTCCAACTCTAGCGTAACGCTTTCTTGTTCCTCCTAAAACGCGGATTACTAAAACTTCTTTAGCTCCAGTATTATCTGCTACTTTTAATCTTGATTCTGTCTGTAACATATTATTTAGCTCTTTCTAGGATTTCTACTAATCTCCAACGTTTAGATTTACTTAAAGGTCTTGTTTCCATGATCTTTACAGTATCTCCAACATTACAATCGTTTGTCTCATCGTGTGCAACGTACTTCTTCGTTTTTAAAACGAACTTCCCATACATTGGGTGCTTTGTTCTTTTTACCTCAGCAACAACAATAGATTTCTCCATTTTGTTACTAGATACTACACCAATTCTCTCTTTTCTAAGATTTCTTTTTTCCATCTTTAAAACTGACTACAATTATTGTAAATCTCTTTTTGTTAACTCTGTAGCAATTCTTGCAACAGATTTTCTTAAGGCTCTTAACTGTATTGGATTTTCCAACGGAGAAATCGCGTGAGCCATTTTTAAATCAGTATAGTTTTTTTTCAACGTACCAAGATTTTCTTGCAAATCTGCAGTTGATAATTCTTTAATTTCTGACTGTTTCATTTTCTTATCGAATTAAGCGTTATCAAAATCGCGAGCGATTATAAACTTAGTTTTTACTGGAAGTTTTTGAGCGGCTAAACGAAGTGCTTCTTTTGCAACTTCGATTGGTACACCACCAACTTCAAACAAAATTCTTCCTGGCTTTATAACAGCAACGAAATATTCTGGAGCTCCTTTACCTTTACCCATACGTACTTCTAATGGTTTCTTGGTAATCGGCTTGTCTGGAAAGATTTTAATCCATAACTGACCTTCTCTTTTCATATGACGAGTTGCCGCAATACGAGCTGCTTCTATTTGACGAGATGTTAGTAAGTTCTGATCTAAAGATTTAATTCCAAACATTCCGTTTGAAAGTTGAGTCCCTCTACCAGAGTTTCCTGTCATGTTCCCCTTCGCTTTCTGTACCTTACGGTATTTTACTCTTTTAGGCTGTAACATTTTTAATTTCTAATTTTAAAAATTATTTTCTTCTACGAGATTGTTGTTTCTTATTAGCTCCACCTTGTTTTTTTGACAAACCAACTAACGGAGATAATTCTCTTTTTCCATAAACCTCGCCCTTCATAATCCATACTTTAACTCCGATTCTACCGTAAGTTGTATGAGATTCTACAAGTGCATAATCTATATCTGCTCTAAAAGTAGAAAGAGGAATTCTACCTTCTTTATAGTGTTCAGAACGTGCCATTTCAGCTCCATTTAAACGACCTGAAATTTGGATTTTAATCCCTTCAGAATTCATTCTCATTGCAGCAGCAATAGCCATCTTAATTGCACGTTTGTACGAAATTCTATTTTCAATTTGACGAGCAACACTAGAAGCAACTAATTTTGCATCTAATTCTGGGCGTTTAATTTCAAAAATATTAATCTGTACTTCTTTACCAGTAATTTTCTTAAGTTCTTCTTTTAACTTGTCTACCTCTTGCCCACCTTTTCCGATAATAATACCAGGTCTAGCAGTAGTGATAGTAACGGTTACAAGTTTAAGCGTACGCTCAATAATAACTCTAGATACACTTGCTTTAAATAATCTAGCATTTACATACTTTCTTATTTTGTCATCTTCAGCTAATTTATCTCCGTAGTCATTTCCACCATACCAGTTAGATTCCCAACCTCTGATGATTCCTAAACGAAGTCCTATTGGATTTGTTTTTTGTCCCATGTCTACTTTAATTATTTGCTTTCAATATTTTTACTACCTAACTCTAAAGTAACGTGATTAGAACGCTTACGAATTCTATGAGCACGTCCTTGCGGAGCTGGTCTTAATCTTTTTAACATCCCTGCGCTGTCTACACAAATAGACTTCACATATAATCCAGCTTCTTCAATAGATGCATCTTCATTTTTAGCTTGCCAGTTTGCGATTGCAGACAATAACAATTTCTCTAAATTAATAGATGCTTCTTTTGAACTGAATTTTAAAATTTGTAGTGCTTTTTCTACTTCTACACCTCTTACTAAATCCGCTACTAAACGCATTTTTCTTGGTGATGTAGGACAGTTAGTAAGCTTAGCTAAAGCTTTTTGCTTTCTCGCTTCTTTTAACTGTTCTGCCATGTTATGTTTACGAACTCCCATTTCCTACTATTTTTTACCTTTATTTTTTGCACCTGCGTGTCCTCTAAAAGAACGTGTTGGTGAAAACTCTCCTAATTTATGCCCTACCATGTTTTCAGTAACATATACTGGTACAAACTGCTTTCCGTTGTGAACTGCAATTGTTTGTCCAACAAAATCAGGAGTAATCATCGTTGCTCTTGACCAAGTTTTAATTACTGATTTGCTTTCTGATGCTACATTAGCTAAAACTTTCTTTTCTAACTTGTAGTGAACGTAAGGTCCTTTTTTTAATGATCTTGCCATAACTTATTATTTCTTTCTACGTTCTAAAATATACTTATTACTAGCTTTCGTTTTAGATCTAGTTTTGAATCCTTTAGCAGGAATTCCGTTTCTTGATCTTGGATGCCCTCCAGAAGATTTCCCTTCACCACCTCCCATTGGGTGATCAACTGGGTTCATTACTACTGGTCTAGTTCTTGGACGTCTACCTAACCATCTACTTCTACCCGCTTTACCAGATACTAGTAATTGATGATCAGAATTAGAAACAACTCCAATAGTTGCCATACATGTTAACAAGATTAATCTTGTTTCCCCTGAAGGTAACTTCACTGTTGCATATTTTCCGTCTCTTGCCATTAACTGCGCAAAAGATCCTGCAGAACGAGCCATAACAGCTCCTTGTCCTGGACGTAATTCAATACAAGAAATTGTAGTTCCTAATGGTATCTCACTTAACAACATTGCATTTCCAATTTCTGGACCTACACCTGCTCCTGATACAATAGTTTGACCTACTTCTAATCCGTTTTGTGCAATCACATAACGTTTTTCTCCATCAGTATAACTAACTAAAGCAATAAATGCTGTACGATTTGGATCGTATTCGATAGTTTTTACTGTTGCAGGCATACCTGTCTTATCTCTTTTGAAATCGATAATACGGTATTTTTGTTTATGACCACCTCCAATATTACGAGTTGTCATTCTACCTTGATTGTTTCGACCTCCAGATCTTTTTTTCGGAGCTAATAAGCTTTTTTCCGGCTTGTCAGTAGTAATGGTGTCGAACCCATTTACTACTCTAAAACGCTGACCTGGTGTTACTGGTTTTAATTTTCTAACTGACATTCTTGTCTTTTTACTTAAAGATTGTTATAAAAATCTATAGTTTCTCCTTCTGCTAACTGCACAATTGCTTTCTTGTAAGCACCTTTCATTCCTGTAACCATACCTTTCTTTGTGAATTTAGTATTTCTTTGAACAGGGTAATTCATTGTTCTTACAGCTGAAATTGCAACTCCATAAGCAGCTTCAATAGCTCCTTTGATTTCCAATTTGTTAGCTCTTTTATCTACAACAAATGCATAACGATTATTTAACTCGCTATCGGTTGTTGCTTTTTCGGTAATAATAGGTTTAATTAAAATATTCATTGCTATTATTTGCTAAAATTTGATTCAACTCCTTCTAAAGAACCTTCAGTAAACACAACTTTATTTGCGTTTAAAACTCCGTAAGTGCTTATATCTGAACCACTTACAACTTTAGTTCTTTTTAAATTTCGTGATGACAAATATACATTATTATTTGACTCAGCCAACACAAACAAAGATTTTTTGTTTTCTAACCCTAATGCTTTCAATACATTAACAAAATTCTTAGTTTTTACTGTTTCAAAATCGAAGTTCTCAACAACTACTAAGTTTTTATCTTTTGCTTGTGTACTTAACGCAGATTTACGAGCTAAACGCTTTAAATTTTTGTTTAGTTTGAAAGAGTAATTTCTTGGTCTTGGTCCGAACATACGTCCTCCACCTCTAAAAACACCAGACTTGATAGAACCTGCTCTTGCAGTACCAGTTCCTTTTTGTTTTTTAATCTTTCTTGTACTACCAGAAATCTCAGCTCTTTCTTTCGATTTGTGAGTTCCTTGTCTTTTATTTGCCAAATGCTGCTTTACATCTAAATATATAGCATGCTTATTTGGTTCTATTCCGAATACATCGTTAGAAAGTTCAACTTTTCTACCTGTATCTTTTCCTGTAATATCTAAAACTGCTACTTTCATTATTTCTGAATAGTTACGTAAGCATTTTTGTGTCCAGGAACTGCTCCTTTAACAACAAGTAGGTTTTTATCTGCAACCACTTTTAATACTTTTAGATTCTGTACTTTAATTGTATCTCCACCCATTCTTCCTGCCATTCGCATTCCTTTGAATACTCTAGCTGGATAAGATGCCGCTCCAATAGATCCTGGCGCTCTTAAACGGTTATGTTGCCCGTGAGTTGCTTGACCAACTCCAGCAAATCCATGACGTTTTACAACCCCTTGGAAACCTTTACCTTTAGAAGTTCCTGATACATCTACGAATTCACCTTCTTCAAAGTGCTCAACTGTAATTGAATCTCCTAATTTATACTCTTCTTCAAATCCTTGGAATTCTATGACTTTTCTTTTAGCAGATGTACCAGCTTTTTTAAAGTGTCCATCTAAAGCTTTATTAGAGCTTTTTGCTTTTTTGTCATCGAAACCAAGTTGTAAGGCGTTGTAGCCGTCAACCTCTTCGGTTCTGACTTGGGTAACAACGCAAGGACCTGCTTCGATTACTGTACAAGGAATATTCTTCCCGTTTTCGTCGAATAAGCTGGTCATTCCTATTTTTCTTCCTATTAACCCAGACATTCTGTTTAGATTTAAGACGTTAGATTTATATCCATCGCGTCTATATTAATAATTAATTTTTTGAAACTTACGTTTCTTTCGTCTTTCTAGAAATTCGTTCAAAAAAAACAGCGTTAAACATGTTCAACGCTGAATATGTTTTTACCGTTTTTCCTTCGCGAAACCCTCCGGACATGTATATTCTGAATACCTTCAGAATTTTTATTTTTATCTCTTTTATGAGATTCCGATTTTCATCGGAGTGTAAATGATACTAAATGCTTTCAGTCTATAAAATAAACTGAAAGCCTCGTTTTATTTACTTATACTTTGATCTCAACTTCTACACCGCTTGGTAACTCAAGTTTCATTAAAGCATCAATAGTTTTCGAAGAAGAACTATAAATGTCTAATAATCTTTTGTAAGCAGATAATTGAAATTGCTCTCTAGATTTTTTGTTTACGTGTGGTGAACGTAATACTGTAAAAATCTTTTTATTTGTTGGTAAAGGAATTGGACCATTTACTAATGCTCCTGTACTCTTTACTGTCTTTACGATTTTCTCAGCAGATTTATCTACTAAATTGTAATCATAAGACTTTAATTTGATTCTAATTTTTTGACTCATTTTTTATCTATTTAGTAAATTATCCTTTTGCTTTTGCAATTACATCTTCAGAAACATTAGATGGAGTTTCTGCATAGTGAGAAAATTCCATTGTTGATGTTGCTCTACCTGATGACATTGTTCTTAACGCAGTAACATATCCAAACATTTCTGATAATGGAACAGTAGCTTTTACTACTTTAGCTCCAGCTCTATCACTCATATCGGATACCTGTCCTCTTCTTCTATTTAAGTCTCCTACTATATCTCCCATGTTTTCTTCAGGAGTAAGTACTTCTAACTTCATAATAGGCTCCATGATCTTCGCTTTTGCAGCTTTTGCAGCAGCTTTGTATCCTAATTTAGCAGCTATCTCAAAAGATAACTGATCAGAATCCACAGCATGGAAAGAACCATCTCTAAGTGTTACTTTTAAAGAATCCATTTCGTATCCTGCTAAAGGTCCGTTTTTCATTGCCATTAAGAATCCTTTCTCAATAGAAGGAACAAATTCTTTTGGCACATTACCACCTTTAATTACAGATTCGAATACCAATCCATGAACACCTTCATCTGCAGGCTCCATCGTAAATACGATGTCTGCAAATTTTCCACGTCCACCAGATTGTTTTTTATAAACTTCTCTGTGATCTGCAGAAGCAGTAATAGCTTCTTTATATTCAACTTGTGGCTGACCTTCGTTTACTTCTACTTTGAATTCACGTTTTAAACGATCAACAATAATATCTAAGTGTAACTCACCCATTCCAGAAATAATAGTCTGTCCTGAAGCTTCGTCAGTTCTTACTTGAAAAGTTGGATCTTCTTCAGCTAATTTTGCTAAAGACATTCCTAATTTATCAACATCTGCTTTCGTTTTAGGCTCAACCGCAATACCAATTACTGGATCTGGAAAATCCATAGACTCTAAAACAATTGGATGTTTTTCGTCTGATAAAGTATCTCCTGTCTTGATCGATTTAAATCCTACAGCCGCACCAATATCTCCTGCTTCGATATAATCAATTGCATTTTGTTTATTTGCATGCATTTGATAAATTCTAGAAATACGTTCTTTTTTACCTGAACGATTATTTAAAACATAAGATCCTGCATCTAATCTTCCTGAATAAGTTCTGAAAAATGCTAAACGCCCCACAAAAGGATCAGTAGCAATTTTAAATGCTAAAGCAGCAAAAGGCTCCTTAACATCTGGTCTACGTTTTTCTTCTTTATCTGTGTCTGGATTAACCCCTACTACACTTTCTCTATCCATTGGAGAAGGCAAATAACGACATACAGCATCTAATAAAAACTGGACACCTTTATTTTTAAATGCAGATCCACAAATCATAGGAATGATTGCCATATCCATTACAGCAGCTCTAAGTGCAGCATGCACTTCTTCTTCTGTAATAGAATCTTCATCTTCCATAAATTTTTCTAAAAGATCCTCGTCATAACTTGCTACTTCTTCAATTAAAAGTGCACGATACTTACGAGCTTCTTCTTTCATATCCTCAGGAATTTCGATCACATCGAAAGTTGCTCCTTGAGTTTCATCATGCCATATAATAGCACGGTTTTTTACTAAATCTACAATACCTCTAAAATCTTCTTCGTCACCAATGTTTAAAACGATTGGCACCGCGTTTGATTTTAACATATCTTTTACTTGCTGACAAACCATCATAAAATCAGATCCTTGACGATCCATTTTATTAACGAAACCAATTCTAGGCACTTTATAGTTATCAGCTAATCTCCAGTTAGTTTCTGATTGAGGCTCAACACCATCAACAGCACTAAATAAGAAAACCAATCCATCAAGAACTCTTAATGAACGATTTACTTCTACTGTAAAATCAACGTGACCCGGAGTATCAATAATATTAAAGTGATATCCTTTAGTTTCTGGAGTTGGCTGTGCATTTTCTAAAGGAAACTGCCAAGTACAAGTAGTAGCAGCAGAAGTAATTGTAATACCCCTTTCTTGCTCTTGCTCCATCCAGTCCATAGTTGCTGCACCATCATGAACTTCTCCAATCTTGTGAGAAACTCCTGTATAATACAAAACACGTTCTGTTGTAGTAGTTTTTCCAGCATCAATATGTGCTGCAATACCAATATTTCTTGTGTATTTTAAATCTCTTGCCATTTCTTAGAATCTAAAGTGTGAGAATGCTTTATTAGCTTCTGCCATTTTATGAACATCTACTCTTTTCTTAACAGCTGCTCCTTCTTCTTTAGATGCAGCTAATACTTCTGCAGCTAAACGTTGAGCCATTGTTTTTTCGTTTCTCTTACGTGTGTGCAAGATTAACCATTTGATAGCTAAAGAAACTTTTCTATCTGGTCTAATTTGCATTGGGATTTGGAATGTCGCTCCACCTACACGCTTAGATCTAACTTCTACGTGAGGCATTACATTTGATAATGCTTCTTTCCAAATTTCTAATGCTGATTTTTCTTCTTCACCTTTCCTTTCTTCTACGAGGTCTAACGCATCGTAAAATACTTTAAAGGCTACTGATTTTTTACCATCCCACATTAAGTTGTTTACAAAACGTGTAACTAATTGATCGTTAAATTTTGGATCTGGTAAAAGAATTCTTTTTTTCGCTCTTCTTTTTCTCATGTCTTTACATTAAAAAAGTTAATAAAATTACTTCTTTGGGCGTTTTGCACCATACTTTGATCTACGTTGAGTTCTTCCCTCAACTCCCGCTGTATCTAAAGCTCCACGTACTACGTGATACTTTACTCCTGGCAAATCTTTTACCCTTCCTCCTCTAACTAATACTATCGAGTGCTCTTGTAAATTATGTCCTTCTCCAGGGATGTATGCATTAATCTCGTTTCCGTTTGTCAATCTTACCCTTGCAACTTTTCTCATCGCTGAGTTAGGTTTTTTAGGTGTGGTTGTATAAACACGAGTACATACTCCTCTTCTTTGAGGACATGATTTTAAAGCAGCCGATTTACTCTTCTTAGTTATTTTGGTTCTTCCTTTACGTACTAATTGTTGTATCGTTGGCATACTAAATTGTTAATAATTACGTTTTTATTTATAATTTGTCTCTTTTTAAGAGTTTGCAAATGTACAATTAATTTCCAATTATTCAAATGTCAGTAAGTTATTTTTTAAAACAATCTTTTTTAATTGATTATTATAATTTTCAACTTACTTTTAATGGCTATAGATTTCTTGATTTTGAATAAAAACCTTACACCTTATATATATCTACTTTTTTTTAGCTTTTTTGTTAGTCCTTTTTACGGACAGGAGAACAATAACTACAGCTTAATCATAAAAAGTAAAGATAGTCTTGAAAGTAATGTAGTTAAAAGCATTAACTACAAAAGCAACTTCAAAAAAATTGAGCAACTACATAAAACAAAAGATAGTATTCTTACTCTTTTAAAAGAAAAAGGTTATTACACATTATTAACTGACAGCATCAATCAACAAAAAAAGAAGTACACGTATTATTTAAAATTAGGATTAAGAATAAAGAGTATCTATATAAAGGTAGATGTAAAAGATGCTAAAATTCTTCAAGCTTTAAATTTAAAACCCAAAAATGAGTATTTAATTCTTGAAAACGAAAAACTAAAACCACTACTAAATACTATCCAGAAATATTTAACTGAAAATGGTCAACTTTTTTCTAAAGTTAAATTGATAAATTTAAACACCAACAAGCAATCTCTTTTTACAGAACTTCAAATTAGTTATTCAAAAAAAAGAAGCATCAACAAAACAATACTAAATGGATATACAGATTTTCCTTCATCATTTATAAAGCATTATTTAAACTTAAACACTCAAGGTGTTGTTAATGAAACCAAAATTGAAGAAATATCTAGAAAAATCAATCAATTAAATTTTGCTTCTGAAATTAAAAAACCAGAAATTTTGTTCAGCAAAGATTCTACAATCCTTTATTTATATTTAAGAAAGAAAAAAGCAAGTAGTTTTGATGGATTAATTAATTTTTCAACTGAAAATAAAAAACTAAATTTCAGAGGTTATTTAGATTTAAACTTGGTGAATATTTTTAATAAGGGTGAAGAAATAAAAATCAATTGGAAAAACAACAGCAATAACAAACAAGATTTTATTTTAAAAACTAAAATTCCGTATATTTTTAATAGTAAAATTAGCACAGAGGCTGCTTTTAATTTATACAGAAGTGATTCTACCTACACTACTACAAACTCAAAAATCTTATTGAGCTATCCAATAAACCAGCTTACTGCTTTTTCTTTCTTATTTTCTACAGAAAACTCAAACGTTAACTCAACTGCAAACAACATTTCTAATTTTGATAAAAAAATGATCGGACTTGGAATGCGGCACAACTCACAAAAAAATAATAAACTTAGTGTTGATTTTAATATTTTATACGGAATAAGAAACACGAATGTAAAAACCAAGCAATTTTTGGTAAACTACACTGCTTCTGGGTTGATAAAAACCTCAAACAAAACAACCTTATTTATAAGGAACAAAAGTGGGCTTCTTTTTTCTGACTTCTATTTAAATAATGAACTCTTTAGAGAAGGAGGAGTAAATAGCATTAGAGGCTTCAATGAACAATCAATATTTACTTCAAAATTCTCATACATAAATAGTGAGTTCAGGTTTATCTCTAAAAACAACTCTTATTTATATAGCATTCATGATATTGGTGTTTTTAATTCAAACACACAAAACAACGTTCTATACTCTTTCGGAATTGGATACAATTATATTAAAAACAACAACTCAATTAACGTATCCTACACGCGTGGTGAGTCAAACCACATCATCTCTAATTTACTGTCTTCTTTTTTATCTATTAATTACTTAACATTATTTTAATAAGACGTTGAAAAGTTTCATGTTATATTAACATTTTTTAGCATTTTAGTTGCACAATTAACTTTTATTTATGACTTTTGGCTCTAATTAATTCAAATAATTATACAATGAAAACAAAGTTTAATGGAATTTTAACGCTATTGCTAGCGTTGGTGGTGCAAATTTCTTTTGCACAAGAAAAAACTGTTTCGGGTACAGTTTCTGACAATTCAGGAGCTTTACCAGGGGTTAGTGTCCTTATTAAGGGAACAACTACTGGTACTGAAACTGATTTTGATGGTAAGTATTCTATTAAAACTAAGACAGGCGATGTTCTTAGTTTTAGATATTTAGGGTACAAAACTGTTGAGAAAACTATTGGTTCTTCTAGTACTATTAATGTAACTATGGTAGAAGACGCAAATGTATTAGACGAAGTAGTAGTTACTGGTCTAGGTATTAAGAGAGATAAAAAAGCTTTAGGTTTCTCTCAACAATCCGTAGAGGGTGAGGCTTTAGTTAAAGCTAAAGAAACTGACATTTCTAATGCCCTAGCTGGTAAAATTTCTGGGGTTCAAATTGTTGGGAACAATAGTTCTACTTTTGGATCTTCTCAAGTTAAATTAAGAGGTGAGTCTAACGTTCTGTATGTGGTTGATGGTGTAAAAGTATATGCTTCTTCAGACATTAACACAGATAACGTTGCTGACATTTCTGTTCTTAAAGGTGGGTCTGCAACAGCTATTTACGGTCCTGATGGTAGAAACGGAGTTATTGTTATTACAACAAAACAAGCAACAAAAGGTGCAGCAACTATAGATGTAGATTATGCTACAACTGTAAACTCAGTAACTAATTTAGCTAAATATCAAAATGAATATGGTGGTGGTTACAGTCAAACATTTCCAACATTTGCTTTTGATCCATCAAAAGACCCTGCTTCTTGGGCAGCATTTAATGGCCAAAAAATACCTCAGTATTATGCAGATGAATCTTGGGGTCCTAAATTAGATGGAACTTTGGTTCGTCACTGGGATTCATGGATTCAAGGAGCTCCTACTTTTGGAGAACTAAGAGCATGGTCTCCTAGTAAGAATAGCACTGATTCATTCTACGACATTTCTTTAACTCAAAATGCTACAGTAGCGTTTAACAAAGCAGAAGACAATTACTCTGTCAGAACTTCTGTTTCATACATCAAACAAAACGGTGTTGTGCCAAACTCTAAAAAAGAGCAAACAAGAATTGCATTAAATGCAAAATACAATGTTTCTGACAAATTGGAGTTTTATGCTAATATTAACTACGAGAACAGATCTTTCTTAAATAATCCTGAACAAGGATATGGTAATTTAGGATCTAACTTTAATCAGTGGTGGCAAAGACAATTAGATTTTAAGAGATTGAGAAATTATGAGCAAGCAGGTCAAATTGTATCTTGGAACATCAATGGTCCTCGTAACACAAAACCTTTATATTGGGATATGCCATACTTTCATTCTTATGAAAACTTAAGACATAACTACAAAAATGCAGTTTATGGGAAAATTGGAGCAAACTATACGCTTAATGACAACATTAAAATAACTGCAGAAGTTAGAAGAACTTTTAACTCATATGCAGATGATGATAGAGGTACAACTAAAAGTTTATTAGATCAATCTTTCTACTCAGAATCTATGTCAAGAGCTTCGCAAAAGGAATTTTTTGCAATGGCAAACTACAACAAAAAGTTTATGAATGACAAGTTAGATGTAGATGTAATTGCGGGTACAGAGATAACTCAAAATGACTATAAAAGACTAAGCGCTAACACTGTAGGAGGGTTAACAATTCCTCTTTTCTATAATTTAGCAGGCTCAAAAGACGCTGTTTCAGCAAGAACAAGTATTATTCAATCAGAGTCAAGAAGTGTCTTTTCAAAAGCTTCTATAGGATATGAAAACATGGTATATTTAGATGGATCATATAGATTGGACTGGAAATCAACAGCAAACCCAACTAAAAACAGAGTTGATACTTATGGAGTATCTGCTAGTTTTTTAGCACACAAAGTATTACCTAAAAATGATATTTTAAACTTTGTTAAACTTAGAGCTGGGTATTCTACTTCTCCATTTTTTCCTAATGCTTACCAAATATCAAGTGTATACAATGTAGGAAGTCTTTATAATGGAAATGGAAGATTATCTGTTTCTAATACTCAAGCAAACCCTATATTAGAAGGTGGTGTTAGAAAAGAATTAGAATTAGGTACTGAAATGTATTTCTTCAACAATAAACTATCATTAGATTTAACTTATTTTAACAGAAAAGATGAAGGTATCCCAGTAAATGTTCCTTTAGATGGAGCTACTGGATACACTAACACTACTGTAAATGCAGGAAAAACATCTTCTTCTGGTATAGAATTAGGTTTATCAGGTGATGTAATAAGAACAGAAGATTTTACTTTTGGCTTAAGTTTCAACTTTGCTACTTTATCTAAAAAAGTAGATTTTATTTATGATGGTGTTGAATCGAGAGATCTTAGTACTTATACATCTAGAATGAAATTACAAGAAAGAGTTGGCCAAGAGTGGGGCTTATTCTACGGAACCGGATTTGGACGTGGAGCTAACAATGAAATTATGTTTAGAAGTAGAGGAAGTGGAAGGTATTCATATTCTTTACAACCTAACAAATTTTTAGGTTCGTTATTGCCAGATTTCACAGGAGGTATTACAACGAACTTTGAATATAAAAACATGAGCTTAAGCTTAGGATTTGACTTTCAAAAAGGAGGTAAATATTACTCTAGAACAGAAAGATATATGGTTCACTCTGGTTTAGCTGATTATACAGCAGGGTTAAATGATAAAGGAAACCCTAAAAGAGACCCTATAGCTTCTGGTGGTGGTGTACACATTGTTGGTGTACTACAAACTGGTACAGACGCAAGTGGAAATCCTACTACAGACGGAACAGCAGTTGATACCTACGTAGAAGCTCAAGATATTTATGGTCTTGGTAACATTGGTAATGTTTATGAAAACAACTTACATGATGCTACGTATGCAAAATTAAGAACTATTAGATTTAACTATTCTTTAGACAAAGATTTTGTAACTAAATTTAATATTAAATCTGCTTCAATTGGAGCTTTTGCAAATAATGTATGGTTAATATACTCTGACCTTCCTTGGATTGATCCTTCAGAAATTGAAAAAAGATCTGGAATCAACTGGGCGGAAGCAGGTACACTACCAAGTACAAGATCTATAGGATTGAACTTAAAATTAACATTTTAAAAGATAAATAAAATGAAAAAAACAATTAAAAAAATAGCTGTCTTTATGTTTGCCGCTACTGTCATCAGTTCATGTAATACTGTTGATTTTGGAAATGTAAATGATAATCCTAATGGACCTACAGCTGCCATTACATCTCAATTGTTGTCATCAGCTCAAGTTTCTGTGTCAGCAGTTATTACAAATGTTGATGGTATAAATTATGTACAGCAAATTACAGAAGGTCAGTACCCTGGCCCTTCTAGATATACAACTTTAACTTTTAGTTATAATGGATGGTACACAGGACCTGTTCAAAATTTAAACAAAATTATTGAAGTAAATTTAGATGCAAAAACAGCACCCGCTGCTGCTTCTTTTGGTAACAATGATAACCAAATAGCAGTTGCCAAATTATTAAGAGCATATTTCTTACATTATATGACAGATACTTGGGGTGATTTACCCTGGACTGAGGCCTTTAAAGGTATTCAAGGTACACAACCTAAATTTGACAGTCAGAAATCATTATACACATATATGTTTGCAGAAATAAATGATGCTCTAGGTAGAATGAATGCTAATGCTGGACCTGCAGGAGATCTCATTTTTCAAGGAGACATGGCAAAATGGGCTACTTTTGGTAACACATTAAAAATGATCATGGCTTTAAGAATTTCAGATGCTGATGCAGTAATGGCAAAAAAGAATTTTGAAGAAGCTGTTGCCTCTGGAAAATTAATCTCTAGTAATGCTGAAAACATAAGATTTACTTATGGTTCTGATGAAACTAGTGATAATCCTTGGGAAGATAGATTTTTTAGTCGTGAAGATTATGTGATGTCTGAAACAATGATGGGCTTTTTAAATGCTAAAGCTGATCCTAGAAAATTCAAATACACAAAACCAGCGGCTAATGGAGCTGTTCTAGCTAATAATTTTGATGAGTATGCTGGAGCACCAAATGGTAAAGTAAATGGTAATACTAAAGATTTTGCTTTTATCACAAATACTGTAATTGGTGATAAAACATACAAAGTTGCTATTTATACTTATGCTCAAGTTGAATTTTCATTAGCTGAGGTTGCTGTTAGATTCCCAACTTGGAATATTGGTGGAGGAACAGCTGCATCTCACTTTAAATCTGGTATAGAAGCTTCTATGATGGATTGGGGTGTTTCTGCTCTTGATATGAATGCATATACGAGTGTAAACACAAGTGCTACTATGGCTGATATTGCTTATGAAAAGTATATGGCTTTATACTTAAACGGCCCTGAAGCTTGGGCTGAATGGAGAAGATTAGATGCACCAGCATTAACTCCTTCTATTTATGCAAATGACCAAAGAATTCCTGTAAGACATGCTTACAGTTCTTCAGTTGCCGATAACAACCCAACTAATTATGCTGCTGTTGTTGCATCTCAAGGACCTGATAATTTACACACTAAATTATGGTGGGATAAAAACTAAATTATAGAAATATAATTTAACTCATAAAAGTTAAAAGCTGTAAAGAGAAATCTCTTTACAGCTTTTTTTATATTAATAATCTAATTCATAAAATTACTAATTATATATATTTTCTCATTAATACTTAGAAAATCATAAAATAAATGTTAAAAAATTCGGTTTATTAAGAAAAAATTAAGATTTTTGTGACAATTAATTCAAATAATTATACAATGAAAACAAAGTTTAATGGAATTTTAACGCTGTTATTAGCGTTGGTGGTGCAAGTTTCTTTTGCACAGGAAAAAACTATTTCTGGGACAGTTTCTGACAAATCAGGAATATTACCAGGGGTTAGCGTTCTTATCAAAGGAACAAAAACCGGTACTGAAACTGATTTTGATGGTAAGTACTCTATTAAAGCTAAGACAGGAGATGTTCTTCGTTTTAGCTACTTAGGATACAAAACTGTTGAAAAAACTATTGGTTCTTCTAGTACTATTAATGTTACTATAAAAGAAGATGCAAATGTGCTAGATGAAGTCGTAGTCGTAGGTTATGGTACAACTACAAAAAAATCATTTACTGGTACTGCGAGTGTAGTTTCTACGGAAAACATCGATGCAAAATCTGTTTCCAACATAGCACAAGCCTTATCTGGTGAAGCTGCAGGAGTTTCTGTTAATAGAACTAATGGTAGACCAGGATCAGGTGCTACTATACGAATTAGAGGGTTTAGCTCGATTCAAGGTAACAGTTCACCATTATATGTAGTTGATGGAGTTCCTTTTACTGGAGATATAAACTCCATTAATCCAAATGATATAGCATCAACAACTATCTTAAAAGATGCCTCTGCTACAGCTATTTATGGTGCAAGAGGAGCTAATGGTGTAGTTGTGTTAACTACAAAAAAAGGTAAAGTTGGTAGAAATATTATTGAATTTGATTTTCAAACATCAATTAACAAACGAACATTACCTCGTTATAACCTTATAGATAACGAAGAAGAATACATGAGTTTAGTATACGATGGACTTAAGAATGCTGCTGAATTAAATGGGCAAGCAAATCCTTCTCAATACGCTTTAGATAACCTTTTCTCTGGTAGAGGTGTTGCTCCTTTATACAATATGTGGAATGTAGCTGACGGTAATGGACTTATTGATCCAAACACTGGTCTTGTAAAAAGTAATGTAACAAGAAAGTATACTCCAACAAATTGGGCGGATGCAGGATATGTAACTGGTATTAGAAAAGAGATGAATTTTAAAACATCTGGTGGTGATGACAAAACGAGACACTATTTCTCTTTGGGATACTTAACGGATGAGGGGTATATTCAAAAATCACAATATGATAGATATTCTACAAGGTTAAATGTAACAACAAAACCTACAGATAGAGTTAAAATTAATACAAATTTAGATTATTCTTACAGTGAGAATAATGATGCTACTGGTTATGGTGGTGGTAATGTAACATATATGTTAGACTACACTCCAACTATTTACCCTCTATATCTTAGAGATACTAATGGTAGTATAGTACTTAACCCAAATACAAATAAGCCATTTTATGATTTTGGTGATAACTCAGCTGGTAATGCAAGAGATTTTTCTGCTACCTATAATGGTGTTGGTGAATCTATATACAACGTAAATCGTAGTAAAAGACATTCTGTTAATGCAAATGTTAATTTTGTAGTTGACATTCTTGAAGGGTTAACTTTTGAAACTACATATGGGGTTAATCTTTACAGTAGCAATTTAGATCGGGTTAGAAACTCGATTCAAGGAAGCGCAGGTGTTGCATTAGGGGGTACTCTTTATAAGTCTAACTCAACTTATTTATCACAAAATTTTAACCAAATTTTTAGATATAAAACTAAGTTTGGTGAGGATCACAACTTTGATGTGCTATTAGCTCACGAATCTTTTGAAGATACAAATGAATATTTTGATCTTAATAAAAAGGGTATTGTTAACTTAAACCCAAATGCAGTAGGAGTTCCAGATAATTATTTGGACCAAAATGGGGTTTCATCTGGTTCAAAAACAGATACTTCATTAGAAAGTTATTTTACACAAGCTAACTATAGTTACGCAAGTAAATACTACCTAACAGGTACGTTACGTAGAGATGGTTCTTCAAGATTTTTTAAAAATAAATGGGGAACATTTTGGTCAGTAGGTGCTGGTTGGGTTCTTAGTGAAGAAGATTTCTTAGATTCATTAGATTTTATTGATTTCTTAAAGCTTAAAGCTAGTTATGGTGTTCTTGGTGATCAAGGAAATGCTGCTTTTGCTGGTCAACTTGGATTTGATATCCAAAACCTTCTTGGAAAACCTTCTTTAGTTCCAAGAGCAGTTGTTGATCCTAATATTACGTGGGAGTCAAGTAATCAATTTCAAACAGGTGTAGAGCTTGAGTTATTTAATGGTGCAATTGAAGCAAATTTAGATTTCTATATGAAAACCACTTCTAATCTATATGTAAACAAGAGATTGCCTCCTTCTACTGGTGATGCTATTATTTTGACCAACGATGGTGAATTAGTAAACAAAGGTTTTGAATTTGATGTGACTGGTAATATTGTAAGAAATGATGACTTTAAATTATCCCTAACAGTAAATGGTGAAATGTTTAATAACGAAATAACTCAAATGCCAATTGAAAACTCAACTGGTAAACCAAAGGTTATAAATATTGACGGTGACTATGCTCAATCAAAGGGTCATAGTATTTATGATTTTTATCTTAGACAATGGGCTGGAGTTAACCCAGCTAATGGTGACGGACAATGGATAGAAAACTGGGCTGATGCTAATAATGATGGTATATATAATGCTGGAGAAGGTATTTTAGATTTATTGCTTTATACAGCAGCAAATCCAAATTCAGTTATTAAAGAACGTATTACATCTACTTATGCTGACGCAACTAGAAAATATAATGGTAAATCTCTTATTCCTACTGTTAGAGGTGCTTTCAGACTTAGTACTACCTACAAAAGTTTTACTTTGAATACTCAATTTGGGTATAGTTTAGGAGGTTATGGTTATGACAATAACTATGCAGTACTTATGTCAAATGGTAAAGTTGGGTCTTCAAGCTATAATGTAGATATGAGAAATAGATGGATGAAACCTGGAGATATAACGAATGTACCTAGACTTTACTCAAACGAAAATGTTAGAGTTAATGCAGGTTCTACAAGATTTATAACAAGTACCGACTACTTATCTTTAAACAATATTAGATTAGGGTATGATATACCTTCAAAAGCATTAGCAAAAACTGGACTTTCTTCTGTTAATATATGGTTGTCTGGAGATAACTTATTTTTATTGAGTGCTAGAGATGGGTATAATCCTACTACTTCAGTAACAGGTCAGTCTGGCAGATATACATATAATCCAATATCTAATTACACATTAGGTGTTCGAGTTAAATTTTAAAACTTTTAATTATGAAAAAAATAAATTATATATTAAGTATTGTTATTGCAAGTATTATTCTTATTTCTTGTAGTAAAGAATATTTAGAAAAAAGACCTACAGGTTTCATCTCTAATGAAGATTTAGGGGCAACTGCTTTGATTAATCCTAGCATTGTTGAAGGAAATTTAAGAGGAATATACAACCAAATGGTGACAGCATATATTGGTGGTACAGGTAGTCAAGAGGATTTTGGTCATAAGTCTTTTGACTTGATGAGTGATTTACTTTCTAGTGATTTAGCTCAGATTGGTGCGAGATACAATAGATTTGTAGGCTTAGCAAATCTTGTATGGACAGATGATCAATCCATTAACATTCCAAATTATACTGCATGGAGATTTTACTACAGAATAATAAATAGTGCTAACTTAATTATACAAAGTAATGGTGGTAATGATGCAGTGCCTGCTTCTGATGCAGTAAAGGGTGTATTAGGTCAAGCAAAAACGATAAGAGCATTTGCCTATTTTTATTTAAGTCAGTATTATGCGATTAAATATGATCCAACAAAAGAAGTTTTACCACTATATATCCTCCCTGGTGAAGGAGGTAAGGCAAAATCAAAAATGAGTGTAATATATGATCAAATAATAAAAGATCTTACATCTGCAATCAGTTTTATGGATAACTATAATAGACCTAATAAAGCATCAATAAACAAAAATGTTGCTAAAGGATTTCTTGCATATGTATATGCATCAATGGGTCAAAGCGATAAAAATCTATTAGCAATGAATTTAGCTGAGGAAGTTATCACATCTGGTGAATTTACAATGATGAATAAGAATGAAGTTACTGGTGGTTTTAATCAACTAAGTACTCCAGGATGGATGTGGGGATTTGATCTTACAACAGCTAATGATTTAGGTTTAGTTTCATGGTGGGGATTTATGGATTACTACAGCTATTCTTACCAAGCTGTTGGTAATTACAGAGGAATTGATCAAGGTCTTTATGACAATATTAATGCTAACGATATAAGAAAAGATCAATTTGGTCAACCAACTTCTACTGGTTTTATTCCAGGAGCTTTTCCTTTAATCCCAGCGAGAAAATTTTATAATGGAAATTTACAACGATTTGGACAAAACCCAATGACAGATGATTATGTTTACATGAGAGTTACAGAAATGTACTTATTGTCTGCAGAAATGAATGCTGTTGAAGGTAACGATGCTGCCGCTAAGACTAGACTAAAACAAGTGTTGGCTAATCGATTTGATAATGCTTTAGATTATGCTTATGTAGATTTATTATCTGGTCAAGCTTTAATAGACGAAATTGTTTTTCAAACTAAAATTGAGTTTATTGGTGAAGGGAAAAGTTATTTATTGATGAAAAGAAGAAAACTAAGTAATACCAGAGGTGCTAATCACCTAAACAAAGCTGGTCAAACTTTTTCTTATGATGATCCAAGATTAACTTTCGCGATACCTCAAAGAGAACTTACAGATAATCCTATGATAACTGCAGGTAATAAATAACATTTTGAAATTATATTTATTATATAATATTAAAACCACCTCAATAGAGGTGGTTTTTTTATTTATAATTACATTTGCAGTATGGAAATAAAAACAGAAATAATTTTTGGAACTAGAGCTATTATAGAAGCTATTAATAGTGGCAACACCATTAGTAAAGTCTATTTACAAAAAGAATTAAAAGGAAGTTTATTTTCTGAATTAAATGGCTTGATAAAAGCAAATGGTATCTCTACAAGCAATGTTCCTGTAGAAAAACTAGATCGTTTATCAAAATATAACAATCATCAAGGAGCTGTTGCACAAATATCTCCCATTGATTTTTATGACTTAGAACAATTGATTGAAACGACATTAGAAAAGAATAAAACGCCTTTATTTTTATTATTAGATCAACTCTCTGATGTCCGGAATTTCGGAGCGATTATTAGAACTGCAGAATGTACAGGTGTTAACGGAATTATCATCCAAAAAGATGGAAGTGCTCCAGTAAATGCTGAAACCATAAAAACTTCTGCCGGCGCAGCGTTTAAAGTGCCAATTTGTAAAGTAGATCATATTAAAGATGCGTTGTTTATTTTACAGGCATCAGATATTAAAACAATTGCGGCTACCGAGAAAACAGATGCTTCTATTTTTGACATTAATTTTAATCAACCCATTGCAATTATTATGGGTTCTGAACACAGGGGTGTAAACCCTTCTATTTTAAAAATGGTAGATTATAAAGCTAAACTTCCTCTTTTAGGAGACATAGCATCTTTAAATGTTTCTGTTGCTTGTGGTGCTTTTTTATATGAAACGGTGAGACAGCGAATGGTGACTAGTAGTTAAGGATTAGTAGTTAGCGGCTAATTTAAAATTAAAAATCACTTTCTAAATACCTTCTTGATTCGGCTCCTCTTCTATTTCTTGTTTTGGTGGATTAAAATTACCATCATCATCAAAAAGCAAATCGAATTCTGTTACTTTAAACTTGTATTGTTCTTTAACAATTCCTTTTTGTTTAAACACAAAAGCAAAAACAAACCCTACTAAAAACCCTGATAAATGCCCTTCCCAAGAAACGCCATCTTTAATTGGAAAAACGTACCAAACCATACTTCCATACAAAAAGATGACAATTAAAGAAACTGCCACTAATTGAAATTGCTTTTTTATAATTCCTGAGAAAAAAATAAAACTAAAAAGTAAATATACAATTCCACTTGCACCAATATGATATGCTTCTCTAGCAATAACCCAAGTTAGTAAACCTGATAAAAACCCACCAAACAATACTACTTTTACATAAACAGATTTATAAAAGTAGATTAAAAACGATAATAAGACGAATAAAGGAATTGAATTGTTAAAAAGATGGTTTGTGTCGCTATGGATAAAAGGAGAAAGAAAAACCCCCTTTAAGCCGCCTAAACTTCTTGGTAAAATACCTGCTTTTGTAAAATTGAATGAAAACTGTATTTCGATCCAATAAACAAACCAGATTACAAAAATAAAAAGAGAAGGAACCACAAGTACTTCTTTTGTAAATTTAAATTGATTGCTTGTTTTCATCCCTATAAAATTAGCAAAAATTCAGCCATTTAAAATTTACTGAAAATCTGTCATAAAACTTTCTTATTTTTACCTTATGAATGAGCCATTAGCAGAACGTATAAGACCAAAAAATTTAGACGATTATATTAGTCAACAACATTTGGTCGGCAAAAACGGTATTCTTACAAATCACATCAAACAAGGAATTATTCCTTCTTTAATTTTATGGGGACCTCCAGGAATTGGAAAAACTACGCTTGCAAATATTATTGCTCAAGAATCTGACAGACCTTTTTACACATTAAGCGCCATTAGTTCTGGTGTTAAAGATGTTAGAGAAATTATTGAAAAAGCAAAAAATAGTGGCGGTTTATTTACCAGTAAAAATCCTATTTTATTTATTGATGAAATCCATCGTTTTAGCAAATCTCAACAAGATTCGTTGTTGGGGGCTGTAGAAAAAGGTTGGGTAACCTTAATTGGTGCAACTACAGAGAACCCAAGTTTTGAAGTGATTCCTGCCCTACTTTCTCGTTGTCAGGTGTATATTTTAAATTCGTTTGATAAAGAAGATTTAATTGCTTTACTAGATCGGGCGATGAAAAAAGATGAATTTATTTCTAAGCGAAAAATAGAACTACTAGAAACGGACGCTTTAATTCGTGTTTCGGGCGGCGATGCTCGGAAACTTTTAAATGTCTTCGAATTACTCGTCAATTCATCTGAAGATCCTGTGAAAATTACAGATACATTTGTTTTAGAAAAAGTTCAAAAAAATACTGTTCATTACGATAAAACGGGCGAACAACATTACGACATCATTTCTGCATTTATAAAATCGATTCGAGGAAGTGATCCAAATGCAGCGATCTACTGGTTAGCAAGAATGATTGAAGGTGGCGAAGATGTGAAGTTTATTGCTAGAAGATTACTTATTTTAGCTTCAGAAGATATTGGCAATGCCAATCCGACAGCTTTAATTTTAGCGAATAATACGTTTCAGGCTGTTTCTGTAATTGGACATCCAGAATCGAGAATCACTTTAAGTCAATGTGCCATTTATTTAGCAAATTCTGCAAAAAGTAATGCTTCTTATGAGGCCATTGGAAACGCACAAGAATTGGTTCGAAAAACGGGTGATTTATCTGTGCCTTTACCTTTAAGAAATGCGCCAACAAAATTGATGAAAGATTTAGATTATGGCAAAAATTATAAATATGCTCATAATTTTGAGAACAACTTTGCTAATCAAGAGTTTTTACCTAAAGAAATCAGTAGTACAAAACTGTACGAACCAGGAAATAATCCAAGAGAAAATGCTTTTAGGGAAGTTTTAAAAAATAGATGGAAAGACAAGTATAAATATTAAAACTTGATTTGATATTCTTTCTGAATTCGCTTTCCGTTTTCATAAAATTCTGCAATCCATATAGAATTCTTTTTGTATAAAATTCCGTTTTTATTTTCAATAATAAAAACAGTTTCTTGCTGCGTTTTTAAAACTTTAAAAATCACTTTAGGGACTGTATCTACTAGTTGAAATCCGTTAATAATAGCTTGCGCATACAAAACATTTTCTATTGTATTTTTGGAGTTTGTAACTTTATCAGCACTTGTTGTATTAGCAACAACCGTTTTAACAATAGCTGCTTTTTCTACTTTAGGAGTTTCTATAACTTTAACAACATTATTAGTAATTACAACCTCTGGTTTATAGGAATAATTTCTAATTATTGGATCTTTAAACGCATTACGTATTGCTTTATGAAACCCTTTTTTAAAATCTTTTTCTTTTGTTTTTCCTAAAGAACTTGTGTAAATTATTTTACCTATACAGTCTTTTAAAACCAAATTGACTTTAATTGTAAACATGCTAGAAGCATCATTAATAGAAGCAAATAACGATGAACATTTATTGACTTTTAAATCTTCTGGAAACGTCTCTGTACTTAAAAAAGCAGTATATCCATATTTATTAAACAAAAATTTGGTTAAAGAGCTTGTCTCGTATTGATCTGCTTTTTTAAAAAAATCAAATTTGTTTGCAACCACAACATATTTATAATTGTTTAACTTTTGTTGTCCAAAAAAGGAAAAACTGGTTATAAAAAATCCTAAAAAAAATATTTTCTTCATCTTAATCAAAAATTAAATTAAACCCAAACTGTAAAGAGGCGCTTTTAGCATTAGCTAAATCTGATAATTTTAATACATTATTTAACAAGCCATACATATGAAATTTACCTATTTGTGTAGAAACTCCTACTCCAACATTTGTAAACGAATAATCATCCGCAGTATATGTAAATTTAGCATTAATTTTTTCACCAATACTTTTTTCAAAAAATAGTGTTGCTGCAATTTGTGTACTTAATGGTCTTGTAATTGCATACAATTGTAAACCAACTGAATTGTTATAATATTCTTTATACGTTTCATCGTAACATTCTTTGTTAGATCTTGCTCTTCCATAACTATATCTAACCGCTCCATTAAATTTTATTGGTCTCCAAGAAATAAAAGAATTCGAATTGGATGTTCCTGGTATATTCTTTCTAAACTCGCTATCTATTTCCGCCAAATAATCTTTGTTAATTACCGACCAATAATCTTTATTAGCTTCATCAAAAAGCACTTTAACACCATTAAACTGGTGACTACCAACAAGTGATAAATTTTTTACATTTTTTGAATAACTAATAAAACCAATATCCAAAATACTTCCAGTAAATTCTATTTGTGGTGTATAATGATATGTAAAACCAACATCGATACCAACACCAATATTTTTACTTAAAAAAGTATTTCCAATTGCATCTTTTAAACCAATACTAATTTTATTATTTTCATCTAACATTCCAGATGAATTAAAATTAATATTTATGTTACTAAAATAATGTCTATAAATATTGTCAACACCTTCTACAGTAGTAAATGTTCCGGTATTATTTTGTGATGAAACATGTACACTTCCAGAATAAATTTTAAATCTTCCTCCAATATTTAATCTTTTATTTACTTTATAGGATAAACCTGCATGAATAACACCTAAAATATCACCTCTAAATCTTAATTGAGATAAATGAACCGTTTTATTTATATTTAATCCATTTCCATAGTATGCAAGATTTGCTAAATCGTTTGGGAAATACCCAATAAAATCCATTTCTTGATACAAACCAAAACTTAAATACATTTTCTCATTTAATCGATAACCGCCGTTTAAGATTTCTACAGTTGAGTTAAAATCAATAAAATCTCTTTCTGTTAGTTTTCCAATTAAGTCCCTAAATTTAGATGTAAAGCCTATGTTATCAGTTAAAAACAAATCTGAAATTTTTGCTTTTGAAGAACCTACACTAAATAACAATCCAGATAAAAATGGAATACCTGCATGAAATCTAAAATTAGTTTCTGCTCCAGGATTTACCATTAACGTGTTTGGCATTTCTGCAAAACCATACAACAATTGTTTGTTTTGGCTGTAACCTAAGCAACTAATTAAAACCCCTAAAACAATAAATAATTTTCTGAAATTCATATTTATATTTTAAGGAAAAAAGTTCCTGCGGTTTTAAATACTAATTTTTTTTCTATAGCAGGATTAATAGCTGCTCCATTATTATTTTGTGATAACTGTACAAAAACTCTAATTTTTGTTGAAGAAAGAAATTGTTGATTGCCAGAAACAACAATTGTTTCTTTATGTAAATATTTTAAATTATTAGCAGTAATATTAAACGTTTGTAAGGTATGTGTTACAACATTATTATCATCTAAAAACTGAAAATCTACTGTAAAATCTCGATCAAATTCATTAGTAATTTCGAACTCAATCTCTGCCTTTATTAGATTTTTTCTAACAAAAGAGCTATTTAAAGATAAAAAATCTGAAGTTTTATTTATTGGCGTAACTATTTCTAAAGAATTAATTCTATCAAAAAAAACAACTTGATTTAATGTAAAATATACCAACGAAGTTTTAAAAATAGGTTCGGCAGTTAAATCTCCTATTTGTTCAAAATCTACATGTTTGATACATGAAGAAAATAAAAAAATAAAGATTAAAAATACAGGAGTTTTTATAATATTCTTCATTTACTTAAGTGTTCAGTAGCAACAACGAATGAGGTTTAAAGATATTGTTTTATTTGTAAAAGATGAGAAACAGATGTGTATTTTTTTTCATCGAACTTAAGGTTTTCTGAATTAAAGTGAATGCTTGTAATCCCGCAATTTAATGCGCCCATAATATCTGCTTCTAAATTATCTCCAATCATTACACTATTATCTGCATTTGCATTTGCTTTAGCCAACGCAAATTCAAATACTTTCGGATTTGGTTTCTTTACTCCAACCGATTCTGATGTAATTATTTGATTAAAATATTTTTTAATTCCAGATTTTTCAAGTTTCAAATCCTGAACTTCATCAAATCCGTTTGTAATAATATGTAGCTTGTATTTTGGTTGCAAATAGTCTAACAATTCTATTGTGCCATCAAACAAATAATTGTTAGATGGCAATACATTTATGTATTCTTCAGATAATAAATGAATTAAATCATCGCTTACAACATAGTTTAATTGATCAAAAGTGTCTTTCAATCTACCATATCTTAACACTTCTTTACTCACTTTTTCTTCTCTATATTGTTTCCAATATTCAAAATTTATCGGTGAATACACCGCTAAAAACTCTTGCAATTCTAAATGAATATCATGCGCTTTAAAAAGCTGCTCGAATGTTAGATTAGAGTTTTTCTCAAAGTCCCATAATGTATGGTCTAAATCAAAAAAAATGTGTTTTATTTTCATTTGGCTAAAATATAAATATAAACCAAACCTTAAAACTCTTTTAAGTCTTTATATTTGTAATTAAAGTTTTTGTTTTTTGACTAAAAAATTACATATTCTATTTTTATGTAGTTGGTTTCCTTCAAAGGAATTTCCAACAAATGGAGATTTTATTGAAAAACATGCAAAAGCTGTTAGTTTAAAACACAGCGTTTCTGTTTTACATATTGTTACTAGTAAAAAAATTACAAAAACGATTATTGACAAGAATGTTGATGACAATTTAACTACGTATGTTGGCTATGTTAAACAAACCAAAAACCCAATTTTAAAAGCAATTCGATTTTACAAAACATACATTCAACTTTTAAAATTAATTGGTGATTTCGATCTTATTCACTTAAACATACTGTATCCGTTTGGATTGTTTGCTTTACATCAACAATTTACAAAGAGAAAACCTTTTCTCATTTCTGAACATTGGACCGGTTATTTGAATTCAAGAAAAAACAACATTTCTTTTTCTCAAAAAAAGCTTTCTAAATTGATAACAAAAAAAGCTTCTTTTGTGTGTCCAGTTAGTAATGAACTACAAAACGGAATGCAACATTTAGGATTAAAAGGAACTTATTTCCCTGTCGGAAATGTTGTTGACACAAACCTTTTCTTTCCATCTGATAAAAAAAATAAAACATTTACAATTATCCATGTTTCAGGATTGAATGATGCTCAAAAAAATAGTACCGACATGCTAAAAGTTGCCAAACTTTTAGAAAATGAGATAGCTAATTTCTGCTGGAAATTTATTGGCGGAACATCAGAAAATTACAAAAACTTAATTACTGATTTAAACTTTAAAACTGCTAAAATTGAATTTATCAATCATGTTTCACAAAAAGAGTTGGCCACACATTTACAAGAAGCAAACCTTTGTGTTTCGTTTAGCAATTACGAAACTTTTGGCATTGTAATGCCTGAAGCAATTGCGTGCGGAACGTTTCTAATTTCTACAAATACAGGAATTTTAAACGAATTAAAACCACAAGATTTCTTTTCGATAATTCCCGTAAAAGATAAAAATGCATTGACAACAGAAATTGTAAAACAGTATAAAAATCCAACAAAATTAAACACAGAAAAAATGCATTTGTTTGTACAAAACAGATTTAGCCAAGAAATTATTGCTGATGCATTTTCTAAATTATATTTTAAAACGCTAAATAAAAACTCTTGAGTTTATTAAAAAGTTACATACAAAATTTTGTTTCTAGAGCTGGTACTTACATTTTATCAGCCTCCATAATTTCTCGACTTTTATCTTTTATTGCATCTTGGATTGCGCTACAATTAATTCCGAATAAAGAACTAGGAATTGTGCTTTTTGCCTATAATATTATTCTATTTATCATTCCGATTGGCGGTTTTGGATTGCATCAAAGTTTATTAAGATACGGCGCATTATTAAAAACTGATGAAGAAAAAAATAGTTTGTTTCGTTATACTTTTTTTAAAGGAATTTGGGTAACGTTTATCTTAATTTTTATACTTCTTTTGGCTAGTTTTTTGATTGAGTTTAAATTTGAAAACACCAATTATTATCTCGCTTTTTTATCAATAACAATTATCCCAACGTATTTATTTGAATTGATAAAAATTCAGTTTAGATTACAACACAAAAACAAATTATTTGCATTTACAGAAATTATTTTCACAACTTTTTTAACGCTTTCTGTATTGATTTTAAGTTATTACTTTAAAGAAAAAGGCTATGCAATTGCCTTAGTTTTAACGCCTACTCTTTCGGGGTTGTTTTTTATAAATAAATTTAAATCAAGTCTGCTTTCCAAGAAAAAACTAACCATCATAAATCGTACATTTTGGAAGTATGGAATTTTTGCTAGTTTGTCTAATGTGGTAACTCAATTGTTGTTTGTCATCGATATTTTGCTAATTGGCTTTTTATTAAATGACGCAGAAATGGTAACCAATTACAAATATATTTCTTTAATTCCGTTGAGCTTATTATTTTTGCCAAGAGCGTTTATCAATGCAGATTTTGTTGCGTTTACAGAAAACATTTACGACAAAAAATACATTGTAAAATATAGCAAAAGCTACATGTTATTGTTCACTCTTTTAAGTAGTGGTTTTTGTCTTTTCTTCTGGTTGTTTGCTGATGTAATTTTAACGCTGTTTGATGCAAGTTTTACACAATTCAAAACATCCTTTTTAATTTTAATTGTTGGTGTTTCTGGAATCTTAATTTTTAGAGGATTGTTTGGTAATCTGCTCTCATCAATCGGCAAAGCACATATAAACTTTTACATTACATCTGCTGCGTTAATCATCAATGTTTTTAGCAATTATTATTTGATTCCTACATACGGAATTAAAGGTGCAGCAATCACTTCTGCTTCCTTAATGTGGGGTACAGGAATTGTTTCTGCAATTTTATTCTGGAAACTTTACAACAACCATTTTTTAAGTAAAAAATAAGTTTCTGATTTTGCTCCAAAACTTTTAAAGAATTTTGCAATTCCAGGAATTTGAGAGCCTTCAAAATCTAAAAACAATTCTGAATTTGAATGCTTTTTAATCACATCATTCAACAACAAACTAGCCACCTGTTTTTCTTTTCCTACTCTAGAAACAGCAGAAAACAAATAAATTATTCTTTTAGAATCCGAGGCAAAAACAGATCCGCCTATTAGTTTTTTATCGAGTTTTATTCCAAGTATTTTCACCTTGCTTTTACTTTTTAAAACCGCTACTAATTTCGTTAATTTTTCATATTCTTTTGCTGTAACTTCTTTAAAAGAATAATGTTGATTAGATAATTTTAATACTTCAGAAAAAGAAATTTCTTCGATTGCAAATTGCTCTTTTAAACCTTGCTGAATTGCATGTTTTCTTCCTTTAGAAAAACCTTTGTAAAGCGTTTTATACTCTTTATCTAAAGATAATATATAGTTCTTTTTTGTGCTGCTCTTTTCTTCAGAAAATTTATTTTCTGAATTCAGTTGTACTGTGATTTTCAAAAACTTTCTAGGAATCTTTTTTAAAAATTCTTCGATCGTGTTTTTAGAAGTTTCTTCCGCAGAAAAAACACCTAATTGCTGCGTAAAAAAGGGTTGTGAAATATATGAAATCAGATGTTTTTTCTGAAAAGGCAAAGGCATCACCGCATCATAATTATCTAAAACTAAAACACTCCAATTATCAGCAACTACATCTAAATACCAAGAATAGGCGTACACTCTACTTTGCAAAGAAGTAGCAATACAATTATTGTATTTTTCTTCATCAATTTGATTTCTTTTTACAAAATAAATCATCTTAATCGGTTGCAATTTTCAACATCGATTCGTACACTTTACTCCAGCCCTTCCATCTCAAATAATTACTTAAACTTTCGTTATGAAACAATGTTACAAACGTTCCGTTTACTGCTTTTACTTCGTTTTTTAGTTCTCTAATTTTTCCCAAAGATTGTCTTGGAGTTAACTCCATATAATCGTTTAAAGTTGTATCCATCAATGCAAAAGGGACAATCTTTAATGGCGTTTGAATTTCGAAATCTAAATCGTAAAAATAAAAAGGCGTACACGTACTTGCTCTAAAACCTACATGACCTGCATATCCCATAGAATAATCTTCTTTTATTTCTAAATCGATTAAATTCTGATATGTTTCTGGCAAACTAAAGCGCAAATAATGTTGCCTAGATTTTTCCATTGGCATATTTGTAATCGCCTCTAATCGTTCTTTTTCTTTCTTTAAAATAGTTTCATCTTTCATCGAAAAATAAGAAGGATGCAAACCAACTTTGGCATAATCTACCATTGTTTTTATCAGCAATTTAAATTTATTTTTTGAAGGAGAAACATTGGTGTCAAAAGTGGTGTAATCTGCAACTAAAAAAAAGAATATTGTAGGTGCTTTGTATTTCTTTTTTAAGGATAAAATTGCTTTAAAAGTATTGTAAGGGTCTTGTTTAATGTTTGTAATTACGGCAAATCTATCCCAAAAATTCCGGAGTTTGAAAGTGAAGAAATCTTTGATAAAAGCGCCTAAAGTTCTTACCAAACTTTTATTTTTATAAGCGTACGCATTATCAATATCTATGGTAGAAATGTATTGATATGTTCGCGTTTTATATTCATAATCAGGGAACTTTTCTTTTAGCTTTTCCAACAATTTATACGCCCAAACATCAACCAAAGGTTTTTCTAAAAAACGGTATTTAAATGCCAAACTTTGCTCTGCGGTAAAGCGTTCATGCACATCTCTAACATGTGGCAAATACTCTTCGTATCTACTTAGTAAATAGAAACTTGCAGAAAAAATATCAAACGGAATTACAGATTTTGATCCAGCGTTAAAAAAACACGGCGTGTCTTCCCAATGAAAAATAGTAATGTCTAAATCGTTTACGCCTTGCTCAAATAACAAATCATTACTCCTAATAAAAAACTCGTTTCCAAGCGGCGTTTTAGAATAGGTCATTTTTAAACCGTTAAAAGCGATAAACTCTTCAATTTTTGTTGTAAAATCAACTGGAATTTGCAATACACGCGTAAAAATATGTTTAAAAATATAGCGTAATCTTGGTGTTATTTTATGAGTATAAACGAGTATCAAATTTTGTGAATTAATTAAAAATTAAAGCTTTTGGTTGTCTGCAAAGCTAAAATAATCTTTTTGTGTGATAATTAAATGATCTAGTAACTTTATATCTAAAGTTTGTCCGGCTTCTTTAATTTTCTGAGTCAACAATTCGTCCGATTTACTGGGTGTTAATTTTCCTGAAGGATGATTGTGACACACAATAATACCAACCGTTGTTAATGCAACTGCTTTTTTAAACAACAATCTTACATCAACCATTGTTGCTGTAATTCCGCCTTTGCTTAATTGCTTTTTAGCAATTACTTTGTTTGAATTATTTAAATACAATACCCAAAATTCTTCGTGGTGTAATTCTCCAATAATTGGTTGCATTATTTGAAAAGCATCTGTACTACTTTTTATAATTGTTTTTTGTTCAACAGGTTCAAAATGTCTTCTTTTTCCTAACTCTAAAGCCGTAATTATACTTACTGCTTTTGCTTCTCCAATTCCTTTAAACGCTTTTAATTGTTCAAAAGTTAGAGCCGCCAACTCGTTGAGATTATTATTTACAGAGTTCAAAATTCTTTTACTCAGCTCAACAGCACTTTCTTTTTTTGTTCCAGAGCCAATTAAAATCGCAATCAATTCTGCATCGGTTAAAACAGTTTTTCCTTGTAGGATTAGCTTTTCTCTTGGTCGATCTTCTACCGCCCAAGATTTAATAGTTAATTTTTTCATTTTTAGCAATTTTAAGAATAAATATAAGGTTTATTTAGAAGATTAAAATTGATTAATAAATTCTTTTTTTTGTGGATGCGCTTAAAGAACAATACATTTGCAGACTATCATTCATTTTAAACTTTTATGAAAATTATAATAGCTGGCGCTGGGGATGTTGGTTTCCATTTAGCTAAATTATTGTCTTACGAAGCTCAAGACACTTATGTCGTTGACTTTGATGGAGATAAATTAGAATACATCAATAATCATTTAGATGTATTTACTAAAAAAGGAGATGCTACTTCTATCAATCTTTTAAAAGAAATAGGAATAGAATCTGCTGATTTATTATTAGCTGTAACCGAGTCTCAGAATACAAATTTCACAGTTTCAGTTATTGGAAAAGCTCTTGGTGTTAAAAAAACCATTGCTAGAATAGACAATCCAGAGTTTTTAAACAACACTGTTATCGACTTTAAAAAATTTGGTATCGACGTGATGATTTCACCGCAAGAATTAGCAGCAAATGAAATAAAAATGCTGTTAAATCAATCTTCATTTAACGATACGGTTGAGTTTGAAAAAGGATTGTTTAACATCATGGGAACTACTTTAGAATACAAATCTCCTATTTTAGATTTAACGGTTAAAGAAGCAAAAGAAAAATTTCCTTTGGTAGATTTTATTACCATTGCTATTAAACGAGAAGGAGCTTCTCAAACTATGATTCCTCGCGGAGATACTGTTTATAATATTAAAGATCAAGTCTATTTTTCTGTTCCCAAAAAAAGTATCGAAAAATTATACCAAATAATTGGCCAAAAACAAATAACTATTAAAAATGTTATGATTTTAGGCGGAAGTAGTATTGGTTTTAAAACAGCAAGAAATCTTTGTAAAGAAAGTTATAAAGTAAAAATAATTGAAAAAAATAAAGACAGAGCTTTAGACCTAGCAGATAAATTATCTAATGCATTGGTAATTAATGGAGATGGAAGAGATCTTGAGTTGCTAGAAGAAGAAAATATTAGAGAAATGGATGCTTTTATCGCTGTAACTGGCAATTCTGAAACCAATATAATGTCTTGTTTGGTTGCAAAATCTAAAGGTGTTAAAAAAACAATTGCTTTGGTTGAAAACATGGATTATATGAACATTTCTCAAACAATTGGGATTGATACATTAATCAACAAAAAATTATTAGCTGCAAGTAGTATTTTTAAACATATTAGAAAAGGTGAAGTACTTGCGCTTGCCAACTTACATAATATTGATGCAGAAATATTTGAGTTTGAAGTGCATGAAAACTCTAAAGTAACTCGCAAACCTATTAGCGAACTAAAATTTCCTAGAGAAGCAGTTTTTGGTGGAATTATTAGAGACGGAGAAGCATTGATGTCTTTTGGCGGATTTCAAATAAAAGCTGGCGATAAAGCAATTATTTTTTGTTTACCCGAAGCCGTTTCTATTGTAGAAGAATTATTTAAATCTTAATAAATGAATTCTTTAAACCTAAAAATTATTTACCGCTTTCTTGGCTTAACGGCTATTTTAAACGGAATTTTTATGTTTATTGCTGTGCCTTTTAGCATGTATCATCAAGAAGATGCAAAATACGGCATTTTAAATGCTGGAATTGTTACTGTTTTTTTAGGGTTGATATTGTACTTTTTCAACAAACCAACATCTACAAACATTCAAAAAAAAGAAGGGTATCTAATTGTAACTTTAGGTTGGCTTATCTTATCAATAACAGGAATGTTGCCTTATCTTTTTACGGGTGAAATCCCTAAAATTGCCGACGCTTTTTTTGAAACCTTATCTGGTTACTCTACTACAGGGTCCTCCATTCTATCAGACATAGAAAGTATGCCAAAAGGCATTTTATTTTGGCGAAGCGCAACACATTGGATTGGAGGAATGGGAATTATTGTGCTAACAATTGCCATTTTACCTTTACTAGGAATTGGCGGAATGCAATTGTTTATGGCAGAAGCTCCAGGACCATCAACAGACAAATTACATCCAAGAATTTCTGATACTGCAAAACGATTATGGCTCATTTATGTGTTGCTTACTTTTAGTGAGTTTTTCTTGTTAAAATTTGCGGGCATGACTTGGTTTGACGCCATTAATCATGCAATGGCAACAATGAGTACTGGTGGTTTTTCTACAAAAAACGCAAGTATCGCATATTATAATTCAATGCCATTAGTACAGTACATTATAATTCTTTTTATGTTTATTGCAGGAACAAATTTTGTACTTACTTATTTTGCTTTAAAAGGGAAAATTTATAAAATATTTCAAAGTGAAGAATTTAAATATTACTTTTTTGGAACAATAATTATTTCTACCATTATTGCGATCGTTGTCCTTTTTTATCAAGATCCAACACTTAAAACCACTATTGATCATCCAATGATTTACGGAAAAGTAGAAAGTGCAATAAGGCATTCTCTTTTTCAAGTAACTTCTGTAATTACCACAACCGGTTTTGTGAGTGCAGACTTTACCATGTGGAGTTTCTTTGCTACTGCAATTTTCTTTGCGCTTTTCTTTGTGGGCGGTTCTGCAGGATCTACAAGTGGTGGTGTAAAAGTTGTACGCCATATTATCATGCTAAAAAGTAGCTTTTTAGAATTTAAAAAAGCATTGCATCCAAATGCAATTATTCCTGTTAGATATGATGATAAACCTGTAAACCATACTATTGTATTTAATATTATTTCTTTCTTTATTATTTACATGCTTATTTTTATAGTTTCAACTGTAATCTTAACTTTTTTAGGATTAGATTTTACTTCTGCTCTTGGTGCTACTGGTTCTTCTTTAGGAAATATTGGACCAGCCTTTGGCTCTGTAAGTCCGGTAGATAATTATGCACATTTGTCTGATGCAGCAAAATGGTTTTGTGCTTTTTTAATGCTAATTGGACGTTTAGAACTGTTTACAGTTCTAATTTTATTTTCTCCTTTTTTCTGGAGAAAAAACTAACCTAAAAACACTTATAAATAAATTTCATTTGGAATATTAGAAAATAATTTCTTAACTTTAGCTTGTAATAATTCAAAATCAACGCTATGAAAAAGAATTACTTACACCAGCATTGCTGGTGTCTAATTTTTACCTTATTTTTATTTTTTAAAGTCAACGCGCAGTCAACTGGTGATATTGCTTTTGTTGGATTTAATACAGATGGTGATAAAGACTTTGCAATTGTTGCTTTAGCTGATATAGCCGCAAATACTACTATTTATTTTACAGATGATGAAACTACAGGAGTTGGTTCCCCTAGCGCTTTAGCAGGAAGCGAAGGCACAATAACATGGGATTCAGGCTATAACATTATAAAGGCAGGGACTTTTATTGTTTTTACAGATTTAAATAGTGATGCAAATCTAGCTTTTGGAGCTTCAATTGGAACAATAACCAGAAGTGGTGCGTTTAACCTATCAGGAAGTAAAGACGGAATAATTGCTTTTATAGGTACTGATTCTAGTACACCAACTACTTATATTGCCGCTTTACAAATTGGAAATGACAACACCCACCTTGGTCCTTTCGATGGTGATGGAATTACTCTTACAAACACAAATTTAGTTATTGGAACTTCTATAATTGTAGTTGATAATAGTGCTTCTCCTAGTGGTGGATTTTATAACGGCTCAAGATCTAATCAAACTTCATACGTTGCTTATTATACTCTATTAAGCGATACTACTAATTGGACTACGACTACTGTAGATGGCGAAACACTACTTCCTTTTTCACATGAAGCATTTACAATAAACTCCACTACTTGGACAGGTGCAACTAGTTCTGTATGGAGTTTACCTGGAAACTGGAACAATGGTATCCCAACAAGCTCCTCACTAATTTCAATTCCTAATGTTGCAACATCACCAATTATTAGTTCTGGAACGACAGCTCTTGCAGGCAACTTAACAATTGATGCTAGTGAAACCTTAACCATCAATTCAGCAAACTCACTAAGTGTTAAAGGTTTATTAACTATAACTGGAGATTTAACAATAAACAGCGGAGGTTCTTTAATTGTAAATGGAACCTCTGCAGGTAATTTAACTTATAATGTAAACGTTACTGACACAAATTGGCACTTGGCTTCTTCTCCTGTTGCAGGAGAACAATATGATGATGCTTGGAATACTGCAAATTCTATTAATGTTTCTGGAGCTGGGCTTAATGATGCTGTAAGCACTTATGACAATACTACTTCTGCAAGTGGAAGCTGGAACTATTTTCAAACTGGTGGAACAGCAACAACTTTTAATCAAGGGCAAGGCTATTCTTTAAAAAGAACTGCAGCGGGTAATTATGGTTTTATTGGAACATTTCCAACTTCAAATATTCTACTTACAATTTCACAAGGTTTTGGAGCAATAAACAAATGGAATTTTGTTGGAAATCCATTTCCATCTTATATAAAAGTAAGTGAATTAATTGCTGTCAATACTGCAAATCTAACTGATACTCATGAGTTTGTCTATGTTTGGAATGGCGCCAATTATATTGCTTTGGCTGGAACAGATTATATTCACCCTGGTCAAGGGTTTTTTGTGAATGCAGCCAATTCAAATGCAAATAATTTTTCAATTCCAGAGTCTTTGCAAAGTCATCAAACAGGAAGTACTTTTTATAAAGAAGCAAGCAATCCAACCATAAACGTTTTTGTAAATGATCAAGATAACAATCAGAAATTTACAGAAATTAAATATGAAGATATTTCTACCAAAGCATTAGATCCTGGATTTGATGCTGGTACTTTTACTGGACAAGCTACCTATTTTAGTCTTTATTCTCATTTAGTCTCTAATAGTGATGGAGTTGATTTTATGTTGCAATCTTTACCAAAAGACGATTATGAAAACACCATCATCCCTTTAGGGTTAAATGCTGATGCCAGAAAAGAAATTACTTTTTCGATCAAGCATCAAAATTTACCAAATGGGTTGATGGTTTTTATTGAAGATACAGAAAAGAAAACGATTACTCGTTTAGATGAAAGCAGCAGCAATTATACAATTACATTAGATACTAAAAGTAATGGAATTGGACGATTTTTCTTAAGGACATCAACAACAGATGTAAGAAAAACTTTAGTTGTTGATGATTTCAACTTAGATCAGATAAGTATGTATTTAAGTTCAGAACGTACGTTAAGAATCGCTGGGCTAAAAAGCGGTAGCGCTGCACTAACTATTTTTAATATTTTAGGTGAAAAAGTAGTTCATAAAAATTTAAAATCTCGTTCAACCTTAGATGTTATTTTATCAAATTCTATAAAACAAGGAATTTATATAGTAAAACTTGAAACAGAGAAAGGGAGTATCAACAAGAAAATATTCTTAAACTAATTTAAAGCACATTTTTGAGATGAAAAAACAAACAAAAAATACAGAAGAGAGTATTACTCGAAAAGAAGCTATTAAAAAAATTGGTAGCTATGGAAAATATGCTGCGTTAACAGCAATAGGAACCTACATCCTTTTAAACCCCAAAACAGCACAAGCTAGAAGTCCTGCTGCTCCTGGAACTGACGGTGGATTCTAATCGTAGAACAACAATAAAACTTTTGAAATTTAGAAGTTTTTTATTGATTGATTTTTTTAAAATGTATTTCGTTTTTTAATGAACAAAGTAGTCGTAAAAAAAATTGAAGACAAAGAGATCGTTTGGTTTAAAAACTCAAATTCGTATTTAGTTTTAGAACCGATTGCTGCAGCTATTTTATTGAAAATAAATAAAAATAATTCTCTTGAAGAGATAAAAACTTGGGCTTTTAAAAAAATTACTGCTCCAAAAAAGGTCGTCAAAAAATTTATTGAAGATATTTTCTTGTTATATACAGTTAATAACACTTTAAAAAAGGAAGTTCAAAATAATTCTGGAACTTATAAAATTCCAACAAAATATTATTCAGAAAAATACTATTCAATACATAATTGCATTTTTAAAATTCAATTTCAAACTGGGTTTCACCTCTTGAAAATTCACCCAATATTTGCACATTTAGAAACAGAAAGTCAAAATAAATTTCATTTCAATTACACAATTTTTGATGACAAAGATTTCATTGTGTTTTTTAAGAATGATGCTTTTATTGGTAAGTGGAATAAAAATGAAACTCATCTTTTTGAAGGAAAACTTTCCATGCATTTGATTATTGATATTTATAAAAAACCTGAAACAGATTGGATGGGCGTTTTTCATGCATCCGCAATTAGTAATAAAAAAGAATCTTTACTTTTTTTAGGTGATTCTGGAAATGGAAAAAGCACTTCATTAGCATTATTAAATGCAAACGGGTTTGATTGTATCGCAGATGATTTTGTTCCAATTGATAACAAAAAAAATATGTATACCTATCCGGCTGCAATGTCCATAAAAAAGAAAAGCCTAAAAACCTTGCTTCCTGTTTATCCTGAATTAAAAAATGCTGTGGAATATCATTTTAAAAAAATGAATAAAACAGTTCGTTATTTACCACCAAAAAATATCAATTATCATTTAAAACTAAAATGCAAAGCATTGGTATTTATCAAATACAATATTGAGGTTGAATTAGAAATAAACTCCATTTCAAAAATTGATGCTTTTCAGCAATTAATTCCAGACTCTTGGATTTCTCCGCTAGAAAAAAATGTGTCTGTTTTTTTAGAGTGGTTTTTAGAATTGCCTTGTTACCAATTAACGTACTCTAACAATTTAAAAATGATTGAAACTGTTACTAAAATTTTTAATAATGACTTATAAAGAAACCCTTCTTTTTGTCGGAAAATGCTTGACGATTACTCATGAAGAACACAATAGAAAAATTGTTGAATTAGAAATAAAATCAGGCAATGTTAATTGGGATACTATTGTTAAATTAAGCACAACACATTATGTTTTTACAGCGTTGTATTGCAATCTTAAAAGAGCAAACTTCCTTCGTTATTTACCTGAAGAATTGGTGAATTACATGAAGCGTATTACCGATTTAAACAGAGAACGAAATTTACAAATAATTGAACAAGCAAAAGAGGTTAACGAATTATTATTAGCAAACAACATCACTCCTATTTTCTTAAAAGGAACAGGAAACTTACTAGAAGGTTTGTATGAAGACATTGCCGAAAGAATGGTTGGTGATATTGATTTTATAGTGTCAGAATTAGAGTTTAAAAATGCTATAAAAATAGCAAGTGATTTTGGTTTTGATAAAGTTCATAATACTACTTTCACTTTTCCGTCTTTCATACATTATCCCAGGTTAAAAAAACAAGGTAAAATCGCAGGAGTTGAAATTCACAAAGAATTATTAAAAGAAAAATACTCCAAAGAATTTAATTATTTATTTGTAAAAAAAGACACTCTCTTAAAGAACAACATCACTTTTTTAAGTTTCGAAAACCAACTTTCATTATCAATTATTGCTTATCAAATTAATGATGATGGGCAATACATTAACACTATTGCTTTAAGAAATTCTTATGATGTATTTTTACTTTCAAAGAAAGTGAATAGTTTTAAAGCAATAGAACAGTTCAATACACTATTTCATCCCTTAAACAATTATATTGCTTTGTCAAATAAGATACTAGGGCAAGTTTCTTCGCTAAAATACAAACTAACAAAAAAATCTAGCAAGGCATTAATACTTAATAATAAACTGCTCGAAAGTGCATCTTTTAGAAAAAAGAATCAAAAAAAATGGTCTCGCTATTTGTTTATAAAAGCTCGATTAAAAATAATCTTTAAATCTATTTATGATAAACAGACTAGAGCTTGGCTTCTAAATAGGTTAATAAATGGCAGACAGAACTAAACCAAACTCTTAACCTCCTCAAAATCCAATCCTCCATAATTACCAGAACTCATCAATAATAAAGCGGTATTTTCTAAATTTTGATTCAATAAAAACGTTTTAAATTCAGCTGGATTTGTATAAATAATCAAATCTTCTCGTTCAAAAGCGGCGGCTATTTGTTCTTTAGAAACGGTGTTTAACTTTTTAATTGCTATTGCATCTGGCGAATAAAATACCACTGCTTTATCAGCAGTATCTAAAGCGCCTTTATATTCTGATAAAAATTTTGCGTTTAAACTAGAATAGGTATGCAATTCTAAACAAACCAACACTGTTCTTTCAGTGTATTGTTCTTTCACCGCTTTTGTTGTTGCAGCAACTTTACTCGGACTATGCGCAAAGTCTTTAAAAATAACGGTTGATGAGTTTTCTGCGATCTTTTCTAAACGTTTACTTGCTCCTTTAAAAGATGCAATTGCTTCATAAAAATCATCTTCATCAATTCCCATGTGTTGACAAATCCATTTTGCACCTGCTAAGTTTTGCAAATTATGCTCTCCGAAAACCTCTAAAGGCAAATCTCCTTCTGGAGTATTTAAATAGGTAATTCCGTTTTTTATAAAATAATCTGGAGTTTTATACGGATATTTTTTAATCGCTGATGTAGATGCCTCAACTAATTCTTTTACAATTTCATCTTCTTCATTGTAAACTAATATTCCGCCATTTGTAATAGAATTTATAAAAATTTCAAACTGTTCTACATAGTTTTCAAACGTTGGAAACACATTAATATGATCCCACGCAATTCCGCTTAACAAAGCAATATTTGGTTTGTATAAATGAAATTTTGGCCTCAAATCTATTGGTGAACTTAAATATTCATCGCCTTCTAATACCGTAAAATCATTTTCTTCCGTTAAATGAACCATGGTTTCAAATCCTTCTAACTGTGCGCCAACCATAAAATCAACTTCTTTTTCATGATAATGCATTACATGTAATATCATTGAGGTTATCGTAGTTTTTCCATGTGAACCTCCAATAACTACTCTGGTTTTATCTTTAGATTGCTCAAACAAAAACTCTGGATAAGAATATATTTTTAGCCCTAATTCTTGGGCTTTTAACAATTCTGGATTGTCTTTTTTAGCATGCATTCCAAGAATTACCACATCTAAATTTAAATTGATTTTCTCTGGAAACCAACCAAATTCTTTTGGCAACAAACTATATTTTTCCAATCTAGATTTTGATGGTTCGTGAATGACATCATCACTCCCAGTAATTGCAAAGCCTTTTTTTGACAAAGCAATTGCAAGATTATGCATGGCGCTTCCACCAATTGAAATAAAATGTATGTTCATTACGTTTTCCTTTAAAAGCAAAAATACAAAACAATAAAAAGAATAATTATAAAATCAATTAATTGTTTAAGGTAGTTTAGTTAAGGTATCTTTGCTATAAATAAATTTTAACATTAAAATTATTTAAGAAATTATGAAAAAAACATTTTTTAGTATCGGCTTGGTATTTGCAGCATTTTTCACCATGAATGCACAAGAAGTTTCGGACAACGCAATCGGACTTCGATTTGGAGACAATAGTGGTTTAGGCGGGGAAATTTCTTATCAACATAAGTTGAGTGAAAACAACAGGTTAGAAATTGATTTGGGAATTCGTAATGGAAAAGACTCAGATTCTTTTAAAGCAACAGGAATTTATCAATGGGTTTGGTCTTTAGAAAACAGATTTAACTGGTTCGCTGGAGTTGGTGGTGGAGTTGGAAGCATTAAATCTAGTGGAATTTCTGAAACTTTCTTTTTTGGAACTGGAGATATTGGAATTGAGTACAATTTTGAAGCACCTATTTTAATTTCTTTGGATTACAGACCAGAATTTGGTTTCACTACTGTTTATAAAGGATTAAATTCTGACATAGCTTTAAGTATTCGTTATCAATTCTAATCTTTCTTACAACACATAAAAAAATCCTCTAAATTAATTTTTAGAGGATTTTTTATTTATAGAAATATCGTTTTACTTATTTCTTTTTTCTTCCCATTTCTGCATCAGTAAGTTGCACTCTTGTTGGTGTATCAGTTCCATCAATGATACTTTCTGTTCCTTTTGCAACTGCTTTAATCGTTTCTGTAATCACAGAAACATCTAGCGTTTCTGCTTCATCACTTGCTTGATGATAATCTTTATCTACATCAATTGGTGTGGTAGAGAATGTATGCGACGGAATTCCTAAACGCGCCAAAGAAGCGTTGTCTGATCTAAAGAATAAATTTTGTTTTACATACGGATCTGGATACAAATGATACCCTGTTCCTTCTAAGTTTTTTTGAATAATTTTTCCAAAATCTGAACGATCAAATCCTGTTAACCAAGCTGTTTTTGGTCCAGTTGTAGGTGTTTTTCCCATCATTTCTAGATTGATTCCTGCTACAAATTTACTTGCATCAACATCTTTACCAAAATGTCTAGAACCTAACAACCCCATTTCTTCTCCAGTAAAAGCTATAAAAATAATTGTTCTTTCATTACTTCCTTTTTTCTTAAAATATTCGGCTAAAGTTAAAACTCCTGTTACGCCAGAAGCATCATCATTTGCTCCGTTGTAAATACTATCTAACTGACCTTCTTTTTTTCTAATTCCAAGATGATCGTAATGTCCAGAAATAACTACATATTCGTCTTTTCTACTTTTTCCTTCTAAAACCCCAATTATATTAAAAGCCGTAATTTCTTTTTTAGTTCTTCTGTTCGTAAATACAAACGTTTGTCTGTAATCTTTTAACGTATCGTAGGTTGTTAAGCCAATTCTTTTAAACTCTCCTTCAATATATTGAGCCGCTTTTTCAATACCTGGTGTTCCAGTGCCTCTTCCTTCCATTTCATCGGAAGCCAACGTGTATAAATGTTCTCTAACTGTTGTAGTATCAATACTATCTAAAGTAACTTCTTGATTGGCATTTTTCTTTTCTGTTTTGCAAGAATACATCAATACAAAAACGAAAAGTAGCATTATAATTTTTTTCATGGTTCTAAATTTAAAGGCTAAAGATATGAATTCAAAAGCAATATTTATTTTGTATTTTTGCTAAAATTATTTTTCGATGGATATCACACTAATTCCCAATATTAAACACACCAATTCTAACAACTTTTTTTTACTTGCCGGACCTTGTTCTATTGAAGGTGAAGATATGGCAATGCGAATTGCAGAAAAAGTGTTGCAAGTAACTGACAAACTAGAAATTCCGTTTATTTTTAAAGGAAGTTTTAAAAAAGCAAACAGAAGCAGAGTGGATAGTTTTACTGGAATTGGAGATGAAAAAGCATTGAAAATTTTACGCAAAGTTTCAGAAACATTTAACGTGCCAACCATTACAGATATTCATGAAGCATCAGACGCAGAAAGAGCTGCGCAATATGTTGATGTATTGCAAATTCCTGCTTTTTTAGTTCGTCAAACCGATTTGGTGGTTGCTGCGGCAAAAACAGGAAAAGTGGTCAACTTAAAAAAAGGACAATTTATGAGTCCGTCTGCAATGAAACACGCCGTTCAAAAAGTAATTGATTCTGGAAATTCGCAAGTAATGATTACCGATAGAGGAACAATGTTTGGCTATCAAGACATGATTGTTGACTTTAGAGGAATTCCTGAAATGCGTAAATTTGCGCCAACAGTTTTAGATATAACTCATTCACTACAACAACCAAATCAAGATTCTGGAGTTACTGGTGGAAGACCAGATATGATAGAAACGATTGCAAGAGCTGGCGTTGTGAATAATGTTGATGGACTATTTTTAGAAACACATTTTGATCCTACAAATGCAAAAAGTGATGGTGCAAATATGTTGCATTTAGATCATTTAGAGAGTTTACTCAGCAATTTAGTTGCCATCAGAAAAACGGTAAATAAATTATAATAAAAGATAACATTGTAACTAAAATCTTTAAAACACAAAAAATCTGTTTATAAGGATGTCCAATTAATAACTAATAGAAAAAGAACTTTCTATGAATAACTTCAAATGCAATAAAATAGAACGAAAAGGTTCTGCCTGATTTAATAGATATACTTCTACTAGTTTCATTTTTGTATATTAGCTTTACAGGTTATGGCTAAAAACAGGGATTTAATAAAGAACACAAATTTCAACTTTTCATTAAAAGGAAGACCTAGTATTTTTATTGGAATTTATATTCTAATGGGTGCTTTATTAATAAAAACAACTATTGAAGGTTTTAGCACAGATGGGTCTCCGTTTGGATTCTTAACCGTCAATTTTTTAGAAGGATTTATCGTCATTATTACGGTATTGGTTGTGTTATTTTCTATGCTCGCATTATTTTTTGGAAACAGAAAATTTCAACGAAAAATAGGCAATAAAATTTGGAATCGGAATTCAAAAAAATCAATGATTCTTTTAATTGGACTTCTTACATTGCTCTACTTTATTGAGTTTTACTTCTTAAGAATTGGAGAAGAGCAATTTTTAATTCCTGCTTTTTTAATTGGATTTGGAGGTGTTTTAATGATTTTAAATTTTAGCAAATCAACAACTTTGTATTACTTATCAATGATTTCTGTTTCGCTAGGAATTATTGCTTTGTACACAAACGGAATGAATTTTTACCTTTTAATGAGTCTTGGAGTTGCCCAGATTTTTTATGGATTCTTTACAAGAAAAGCAGTTCAATAATTAAAAAAATCTACATCAAGATTTTTAATATTGATGTCTTATTTTTCTGACAATATCTTCCAAGCCATTTAGCTTTAATTCATACACCAAACCCAACATCAATCCAAGTTTCCCTTTCGGAAAGCCTTTGTTATTATACCAAACCACATAATGTTCTGGTAAATCAATTAGAAAAGTGCCTTTGTATTTTCCGTACGGCATTTTCATTTTTGATACATCAATAAGAAATTGTTGATTTTGTTCCATTTAATTTTAAGAGTAAATAAACCTTTCGACTGCGCTCAAGGAGACAGTTCTAATAAAACTATTCTTTTCCGTCAACGTAATCTTGCAAATACGAAAAACGCGCTGTCAAATTTCCGTTTTCTGTCATTTTTGCTCTAGCTAAAACTCCGTTTTCATCATCGTTATAAAAAGCCGGAATTACATTTTCTAAAAACAATTCTCCAAAACCTACACTTGCGTCTTTTGGTAATTCGCAGGGTAAATTATCAACAGCCATTACAACAATTGCATTTTCATCTTTATAATTAACTTCTGATGCTGTTTGTGGATTGTAACCATAAATTGGATCTGCAATCGTTGATGCTCTTACGGTTGATGCCACTGGTCCATCAATATCACAAGAAATATCTGCCACTAATTGGATATTAAAATCGTTAGATTTTGCATCTTCTCTGGTAAATAAATACGGAGCACCATCTCCAAAAAAATGTCCAGCAATAAAATAATCTGTCACTTTTGCAAAACGCATAAAATTAGATTCGTAGTTTTCTGGATACTTATAAAAATCTATTCTACCTAAAACTTGATTGTCTTTACGTTTGTTGTAATCTAGTACATCAATTATACAATATACAGGTTCGTTAAAAACATCATTTAAATACGATTTAACAGAAACCTTTTTAATGTGCATGGCATCTAACATTTCTTTTGCTCCGTGAGCAACTTTTCCACTCCCAGTTAATAAGATTTTAAGATTTGGTAACTTAATTTTATTCAGTTCATCAATCAAGTTTTTCTGATCAGCCAATGTTTCTGCTTTTGGTAAATGAAAGCTTTCATGTTTTAATCCGAAAGCTCTAAAACCATTATACGCACCAACAATTCCGGCATAACGCCCAAAACCAATTAAACGAGTTCCGTTTTCTTTAACAATGGTTTCGTGATCGTACAATTCGATATTTTTTTCTAAAATTGCGACTAATAAATTTCTATTATATGGTTGCTTTTTTATCGTATGAGAAAAGAAAAAATATTTTTTATTCGGAATTAAAAATTCAATTGGAACTTCTTTTACGCCTAACAATACATTACAGTCAGAAATATCTTTTACAACTTCAAATCCTGCTTTTACATAATCTTCATCAGAAAACACTCTAATATCAGAACTTTCTACTTTTATGATTGCTTTTGGATATTTTTTTTGAAACTCTTGTAATTTTTCTGGTGAAAAAACCACTCTTCTATCTGGCGGATTTTTACGTTCTTTAATAATTCCAAACTTCATAATTCTAAGTGTACTAAATTTTGCTCGAAGATATCGATTTTATAAAGATGTACAAACGCTATTTTTAGCAATTTTATTATTAAATTTGCAGACTGTTCTTTGGAATAGAATTTGAAATAGATTGATGCGCTCCCAAATCAAGTTTGGGATTAATTCAATTACGTGAAATTAATTTTACTATTTCATTAAGGGGACGACTGGTTTTGACAGCGAGACGCGTTAGAATGTAAGCATACCGAGGAATGAAATCACCACTCGTTAAACTTATTTCAACCTTTTTAAACGGCGAAGATAACTACGCTTTAGCTGCTTAATCCGAATTACAGTAGGATTGGCCTCGGCACACTAGGTGTGTAAGCTTTATGTCCACGAAAAGCCTTGGTTTACGGCGTTTCACTTTTGGGCATCGTAAATGTAAACATAGAAATTTTGGCACTTCGACAAAATTTTGAAACTAAAGAAGATAAGCTTTTAGTGGATTGTTTTTAATCAGCTAAGAGACGAAAATTAATTAAAAACTAAGTATGTAGAAAGCCTTTTGGCCGCTTGTTTGGACCCGAGTTCGATTCTCGGCGTCTCCACCTCCGCCCTACGAAGTTCCAAGTTTACGAGGAACGAAGTAGGGCTTATTATTTAAAAAAAATCCTTTTCAATATAATTATAGGCTTCGGCGGACACGTCCTTATTCTAATTACCTTCTTTATTTATGAACATGCACAATAAGAATTATTAATAATTCATTATTTTTATTATAAAATAAATGTTATGATGATTTTACCTTACGCTGTTTACATTCTAAAATGTAATGATAACACTTATTATACTGGATTTTCTAGTGATATCATGAATCGATTAAAATCTCACCATTCTGGTGAAGTAAAATACACAAAGAGTAGATTACCTGTAGAATTGATTCATATAACCTATTATAAAGAAAAACAAAAAGCGTATGATTTTGAACGTTATTTAAAAACAGGGTCGGGAATTGCTTTCCGAAATAAACGTTTTTTGTAATTTAAACCCCTATTTCACGACCAACTATCGAATTTAAAAATTAAAGAATGACTTGGAAAGATGTAATCAATTACGCTACAAAAGGCAACCCAACACCAGACAGCATTGTTGTTAAAACAGATGCTGAATGGAAAGCGCAATTAACACCAGAACAATATCAAATTACACGTTTAAAAGGAACTGAACGCGCTTTTACAGGAGAACATTGTACTACGTACGAAACAGGAAAATACGTTTGTACTTGTTGTAATACCGAATTGTTTGATTCGAGTATTAAATTTGACTCTAGCAGCGGTTGGCCAAGTTTTACAGAACCGATTAAAGAAAACGCTGTAAAATATCATAAAGACACCACACACGGAATGATTCGTGTTGAGATTTTATGCAATACTTGCGATGCACATTTAGGGCATATTTTTCCTGATGGACCAGCACCAAGCGGATTGCGTTTTTGTGTAAATTCGATTTCAATACAATTAAAAAATGAAAAGTAATTTACAAACTGCCATTCTTGGCGGCGGATGTTTTTGGTGTACAGAAGCCGTTTTTCAAGAAGTTAAAGGCGTAGAAAAAGTAGTTTCTGGTTATTCTGGCGGAACAGTTCCTGGGAAACCAACGTATAGAGAAATTTGCTCTGGATTAACGGGTCATGCAGAAGTGATTCAAATTACTTTTGATGCAGCCATTATTTCTTTTGAGGATATTCTCATCATTTTTATGACAACTCACAATCCGACAACTTTAAATCAACAAGGAGCAGACAGAGGAACACAATATCGCTCTGTCATTTTTTTTCAAAATAAGACTCAAAAAGAAATTTCAGAAAAAGTACTTCATCAATTAGCTGAAATTTACGAAGATAAAATAGTAACTGAAATTAGTCCGCTTACTATTTTTTATGAAGCAGAAATGGAACATCAAAATTATTATAGAGAAAATACAGAACAAGGATATTGTAGTTATGTAATTACACCAAAACTGAATACACTCAGAAAATTACATGCTGATAAATTGAAGTAAAATCATAAATTTTTGTTAAAGTAAATATCTGACAGTAAGTTTTTTACAAAAACAGGGTCTAAGTATGTGATAAGAGTTTCTTATCATTCTTTTTCATAGCAATTTTCCCGCTTCGTTTTTATTAATGAGGCGGGTTTTTTTATATCTTGCGTTAAAAGTATTCTTCTTGAAAAATATTATAATTTCTGTTACCAACGACTTAACAACTGATCAAAGGGTTGAAAAAATATGTGATACTCTTTTTTTAAATAATTACAATATTATTCTTGTTGGCAGAAAGTTAAAAAATAACATTCCTCTTTCAAGAAAATATAAAACTAAAAGAATGCGTTTATTTTTTAATAACGGATTTTTGTTTTATGCAGAATATAACATTCGCCTTTTCTTTAAGTTGCTATTTCTCAAAAAAGACATCTTAGTTTCAAATGATTTAGATACTCTTTTACCAAATTATTTGGTGAGTAAATTGCAATCAAAAATAATTATTTACGATAGTCATGAACTATTTACAGAAATTCCTGAATTGGTTCATAGACCAAGAGTAAAAAAAATATGGGAAAGCATTGAGCAAAAGATCATTCCTAATTTAAAAAATTGTTACACTGTTAGTGATTCTATTGCAGATTATTATCAAAATAAATACAATACTCATTTTGAAACCATACGAAATGTACCAAAAACGAAAAAGAGCACTACCGGTATTTTTCCTTTTGATACAAGAGGAAAAACAATAATTTTATATCAAGGAGCTGTTAATATTGGTAGAGGTTTAGAACTTATGCTTGATACAATGAAACATCTCGAAAAACATATTTTTGTAGTGATTGGTTCTGGTGATATTTTTGAAAAAGTAAAAACAAAAGCTTCACAACTTATTACAAATAACAAAGTTTATTTTTTAGGAAAACTGACTCCGCCAGAAATAAACGCATTAACTCCACTCGCAAATATTGGCATTTCTTTAGAAGAAGATTTAGGTTTGAATTATAGATATGCTTTACCCAATAAGTTGTTTGACTATTTACACGCAGAAGTTCCTGTTTTGGTTTCTAATTTACCCGAAATGAAAAAAATAATTGACGAATATAAATTTGGAGAAATTGTAGAAAACAGGAACTCAAAATTGTTAGCAAAACAAATTGAGAAATTTTCTTTAAAAAAACATTCAGCAGAAATTAAGAGTGCAAAAAAAGTCCTTAACTGGGAAAATGAGGAGAAAAAATTAATTTCAATCTATCAAAATGTCAAACAGTAAAAGGTTACATATTGTTTCTTTTAATATTCCATATCCACCAAGTTATGGAGGAGTAATTGATGTTTTTTATAAAATAAAAGAACTGCATCAATTAAATATTGAAATTTATTTGCATTGTTTTGAATACGATAGACCTCAACAAAAAGAATTAGAAAAATACTGTACAAAAGTTTTTTATTACAACAGAGCTTCAAAAATAAAAAGCTTGTTTTCTTCGATTCCTTTTATTATTAAAAACAGAGAAAATAATTTGTTAATTAATACATTAAAAAAGATTAAAGCTCCTATTTTATTTGAAGGATTACACACAACTTTTCCGCTTACCAAAACAATTTTCGATTCAAAAACTTTTGTTAGAACGCACAATATTGAGCACAATTATTTTAAAGAATTAGCAAAAAGCGAGGCTAATGTTTTTAAAAAATTATTCTACCAATTAGAAGCTATTAAACTTAAAAAATACGAATCCGTTTTAAAAAATGTAACTGGTGTTTTCTCAATTTCTCCATTTGAACAAGAATACTTTTCATCAAAATATGGAGAAAAATGTGATTATATTCCTGCTTTTCATGAAGCAAAACTTATAAAAAATCATTCTACAAAAGGAAGTTTTATTTTATATCATGGTGATTTAAGAATATCAGATAATATTAAAGCTGCATTGTTTTTAATAGATGTTTATAAAGAAAGTTCTTTTAAATTGGTAATTGCAAGTAGCGATAAATCTTCTGTTATTAAAGAAATAGATACACATCAAAATATTGATTTTAAATCCATTAACAATCAAAACGAATTAAAAATCTTATTTAAAAAAGCCCATATAAATACATTAATAACTTTTCAAAAAACAGGAATAAAATTAAAGTTATTAAATTCTCTTTATCAAGGTAAGTTTATAATAGGAAACTCTAAAATGATTGCTGATACAGGCTTAGAAGACTTGTGCGAGTTAGCAAACACAAAAGAAGAAATTTTACAAAAAACAGGATTATTATTTTCTAAAGAATTTTCTGAATCTGAAATAGAAAAACGCAAAGAAAAACTAAAATCTTTCAGCCCAAATAATTCAGCAAAAAAAATGATGGAAATTATTTTTAAATAACCGCTTGTTGCACCACTTCAAATACCTCGCCGCCTTCACACTTAATTGTTTTTTGTTTAAACTTTACAATCAACGCATAATCATGCGTTGCCATTAAAATCGATTTTCCGCTTTGATGAATTCCGTTTAGCAATTCCATTACTTCTAACGACGTTTTTGGATCTAAATTTCCTGTTGGTTCATCGGCTAAAATTAAATCTGGATCGTTTAGCAAAGCTCTTGCAATGGCAACACGTTGTTGTTCTCCGCCAGAAAGCTCAAAAGGTTTTTTGTAGTATTTGGTTTTCATGTCCACTTTTTCTAAAACTTCATGAATTTTAGCGGTCATTTTTTCTTTGTCTTTCCAGCCAGTTGCTTTTAACACAAACAATAAATTATCAAACACAGTTCTGTCATTTAACAATTTAAAATCTTGAAATACAATTCCGATTTTTCTTCTTAAAAACGGAATGTCTTTTTCTTTTAATTGCTTTAAATCAAAATCTACTACAGCACCTTTTCCGCGTTTTAAATTTAAATCGCCGTACAAGGTTTTCATCAAGCTACTTTTACCGCTTCCTGTTTTACCGATCAAGTAAAAAAACTCGCCTTTTTCAATTTTTAAATTGACTTTAGAAAGCACTAAATTATCTCTTTGGTAAATATCTGCGTCTTCTAAATGTAAAATTGCATCAGCCATAAAAAAGTAGTTTCTACAAACTTATAATTTTCTTATCAGTTTAAAGAAATATTAAGAGAATTAATCTTTAACTATTTTTATCTTTGATTTTTAAACCAACGTTTGTTTTTTTGGATGTGAATCAAACAAAATAAAAAAATCTGCGTTATAGTTTTCAAATAGCCAAAAAACCCTTTAAGAAAAATGAATATTCGCTTTTTTAAAAAATTCGCTTTTTTAGTTTTAATCACCGTAAGTTCTAGCGTTGTTTCTGCACAGCAAACAGAAATGGATACAAATAGTTTAGCTGCTTATAACGATGCCATTACATTGTACAACAACAAGGCCTATGCTGCTGCTCAAAAAACATTTAAAGAAGTTGCTTTAAAGAATAAAAGTACATCTGCGTTAAAGTCAGACTCTGAATATTATACCGCCATGTGTGCTATCAAATTGAATCAGACAGAAGCCGACAAAATGGTATTGAATTTTGTAGAGAACAATCCAAATAGCAACAAAAAAGAAAAAGCATTTTTAAATGTTGGTAATTACTATTTTGCAAATAAAAAAGCTGCCTATGCTTTAAAGTGGTATTCTAAAGTAAATAGAGAAGTGCTATCAACCGAGAATAAAAAAGAGCTCGATTTTAAAATGGGTTACGCATTACTATCGACCGGAAATTTAAAATTAGCTAGAAAAAAATTCTTTCCATTAATTAATGATGCTCGTTACGGAAACGATTCTAGATATTACTACGGATTTATCGCTTACAAACAAGCAGATTACGAAACGGCAGAAATCCATTTACAAGAAATCGCAAAACAAGCTTCGTATAAAAGTGAAGTAACGTATTATTTATTAGACATCAGTTTTAAAGATGGACGATTTGAAAAATGTATCGAAATTGGAAAAAACCTATTAAAGGATCCGAAGCAAAAAGAAATTTCTGACATTTCTAAAATTGTTGGTGAAAGTTATTTTAATTTAAAAAAATACAAAGAAGCCTTGCCATATTTAAGTGCTTATAAAGGCAAACGTGGTAAATGGAACAATACCGATTATTATCAATTAGGATATGCATATTACAAACAAAACGATTTTGAAAATGCTGTAAAAAATTTTAATAAAATTATTGGCGATAAAAACAGTGTTTCTCAAAATGCCTATTATCATTTAGCAGAATGTTATTTGTATTTAGAAAGAAAACCTGAAGCGTTAAATGCTTTTAAAAGCGCTAGCGAAATGGATTTCGACGCAAAAATTAAAGAAGATGCTTTTTTAAATTATGCCAAATTAAGTTACGAACAAGGAAATCCATATAAAAGTGTTGCAGATGTGTTGCAAGATTTTTTAACTGCATATCCAAAATCGCCTTTTTACCAAGAAATAAATCAATTGGTGGTAACTTCTTATTTACATCAGCAAGATTACCAAGGAGCTTTAGATTATTTAGCAAAAAAGAAAAGCAACGAAAACAGAGCATTGACCAAAGAGGTGTCTTATTACCGTGGCGTTCAATTATTCAATTTGAAAAAATTACAAGAAGCCTATCCTTATTTTTCTGCAGCAACAACTTCTACTGATAACAAAATAAGAGTTTCGGCTTTGTATTGGAAAGCAGAAACAGATTTTCAATTGTCTAATTTTCAAAAATCTTTAGACGGATTTACAACCTTTAAGAAAACTTCTGGAGCATCACAGATTGATGCTTTTAACACCGTCGATTACAATATTGCTTACAGTCATTTTAAATTGAAAGAGTATACAAAAGCAGTGAGTTCATTCAATAGTTTTATCAGAAAAACAAAAGAAGACAATCCGTTATTAGACGATGCAAATATCCGTTTAGCAGATTGTTATTTTGTAACTAAAAAATATGCAAATGCAATTTCTGCTTACGATAAAGTAATTAATAATTTAGGTGTTGGATCTGATTATGCTATGTATCAAAAAGCAATTAGTTTTGGATTTTTAGGAGATAATGCTAAAAAAATTAGCACGCTTAACGATTTAGTGACCAATTACGAATTCACCAATTTACAAGATGATGCTTTGTTTCAATTAGCAAATACCTACGTTGCTGTAAAAAACAATGCAAAAGCGCACAAAACCTTTAACACACTTTTATCTCAGCACACCAAAAGTTCTTATATTCCAAATGCATTATTGCGTCAAGGTTTGCTCTTTTATAATGAAAACTACAATGCAAAAGCTTTAGAACGATTTAAAAGAATTGTAAGTGAATATCCAAATTCTAACGAAGCAAGAGGTGCAGTTACAAATGCCAGAAATGTGTATGTTGATTTAGGGCAAGTTGATCTATATGCTGCTTGGGTAAAAAACATTTCGTTTGTAAACGTTACTGATGCAGATTTAGATAATACAACATATGAAGCTGCCGAAAATAAATTTCTAGAAAACAATGCTGAAAAAGCAATCGAAGGATTTAAAAAATACATTGCTGCTTTTCCGAACGGATTAAATGCTTTAAAAGCTAATTTTTATTTGGCGCAATCTTTATCAAAAACAAATCAAAACGAAAAAGCTGCTCCATATTATGAATATGTCGTCGATCAAAATTTTAGTGAGTTTAGCGAAGAATCTTTAAATAAATTAGCGCAAATTTATTTAGAAAAAGCAGATTGGAAAAATGCAACTCCGCTTTTAATTCGTTTAGAACAAGAAGCAAATTATCCGCAGAATATTTTATTTGCACAAAGTAATTTAATGAAAAGTTACTACGAATCAAATGAATTTAAAGAAGCAGTTGCCTATGCAGAAAAAGTATTGCAGAAAGACAAATTAGAAGAAAATGTTGAGTTTGATGCCAAAACAATTATTGCGCGTTCTGCTTTTAAAACAGACGATTTAAAAACCGCAGAAGAATTTTACAACGAAGTTGAACGCAATGCGAGTGGCGAATTAAAAGCAGAAGCACTATATTTTAATGCGTACTTTAAAAATCAGAATAAAAAATATGCCGAATCTAATAAAATAGTACAAACATTAATTGCAGATTATTCTACTTACAAATATTGGGGCGTAAAAAGTTATATCATAATGGCGAAAAACTATTATGGTTTAAAAGATGCATATCAAGCAACCTATATTTTAGAAAACATTATTAAAAATTTTACACAATTTGATGATGTTATTTTAGAAGCTAAGAAAGAGCTTTCTACCATAAAAACGACCGAAGCAAAAACAAATGAATCTGTAACTCCTAACAACAAATAAAGAGATTAAAACAATGCGAAAAATTGTATTAACACTTTGCTTATGTACTTTAAGTACACTTGTAATTGCTCAAACTAAAAAGGCAAAAGACACGATAAAAACTGAGGTAATCAATGTTGTTACTTCTTATACTCCAACGATTTCTGATGCTTTTAAAATCAAGAAAAATCCTAAAATTCAGTTGGGCGCAAAAAACCAAAAGAAGCAATTAAAATATCAGATTTTTTCTGCGCCAGTTGCCTCCACTTTTATTCCTAAAAGCGGTGTTGCAAAAGGAATTAATATGGGCGTTAAAGAGCGTTTGTACAAAAATTATTTAGCTGCTGGTTTTGGAAATAATTCAACGCCTTTTGTAGAAGCATTTTTGCATCATGCAACGCGATTTAAAAACGATTTTGGTTTGTATGCAAAATACATTTCATCAGAAAATAGTATTGATACAACTCCGCTAAACAGCAATTTATCTAACATGAAATTTGGCGCATATTACAAACAAGAAGAACGTTATTTTTCTTGGAAAGTTGCAACAAATTACGAACAAAACAAGTACAACTGGTATGGTTTACCAAGTACAATCACCTTTTCTCCTACTACAACTTCTGCCATAAACGAAGAACAAACCTATACTAATTTTGAAACAGAAGGAGAAATTAATTTTGAAGATTTCTTGATCAATTCTAGCAAAGTACATCTTTCGTTTTTCTCTGACGGATTATCGAGTAAAGAATTGCGTTTTGTACTTGAACCACAATTTAAAATAGCATTAAAAAACTTCGGAAGAAAATTTAACGATTTAATTGTAGATACTTCTTTTGATTATGTAAATGGAGAATTTGCACAGTCGTATAGCGCAGCTACAAAATTAGAACACAGCTTTTTTACCGTTGGTGTTGCTCCAAAATACAATTTTGAATACAAAGATTTTACATTTAGAATTGGAACAAAACTCTATTTTACATCAGATTTAGAACATAAAGTAAGTCAAGTTTTTGTGTATCCAGACATCAATATTCATTATCCTTTAGTTGCCAATTATGTAAATGTGTTTATTGGTGCTGGCGGAGATTTAAATACAAATACATATAAAAGTTTTAGTGATGAAAATCCGTACATTTCTCCAACACAATTTATTACACAAACCAATAAAAAATATGAATTCTTTGGTGGATTAAACGGGAAATTATCTCCAAATGTAATCTACGATCTAAAAGCAAGTTATCGAGATGAAGAAGACAAGGCCTTGTATCTAAGAAACAATTCTAAATCAGACGGAACAACAAGTATCTCAAATTCTGTTCCTTTAAAAGGCTATGAATACGGAAATTCTTTTTCGGTAATCTATGATGATGTTAAAACACTTTCTTTCTTCGGGGAATTTACCGTTGATGTAAACAAAAATTTAGTGTTTGGTGCCAACGGGGAGTTTAATTCGTACACATTAACAAACCAAGCTGAAGCATGGAATTTGCCAACAATGAATGCCGAGATATTTGGAAATTACAAAACCACAAAGTGGTATACAGACATCAATATTTTCTTTGTTTCTGACAGAAAAGATGTTACGTATAGCGGAACATATCCATCTACAATAAACGGAACAAAAACCTTAAAATCTTTTGTGGATGTAAACATCAATGGAGGCTATCATTTTAATGATAAGTTTACTGCTTTCTTAAAAATGAATAATGTCTTAAATTCAGAATATCAACAGTTCAGTAATTTTGATGTGCAAGGTTTTCAAGTTTTAGCAGGAATTAGCTATAAGTTTGATTTTTGACGATAGCATGGTCAGAAATCAAACTAATTTAGTTACAAGGAACACAAACATCTTCTTTATCTCATTGATTTTATGTAGATTTATACACTTTATATAAAACTATAACCAATGAAAAAATTATCGATCCTTTTTCTTTTTGCAATATTAGCAATCGCGTGTACCAAAAAGAAAGAAACAAAAACTACTTCAAACGAACTAACAGCAGCAGAAAAAGTAGATGCTACAATCATTAAAGAAATATTTGATACCGCGTTGTTAAACGGTAAATCGCACGAATGGCTTCGTGATTTAACAACAAATGTTGGCGGAAGATTATCTGGTTCTCCAGAAGCAGCAATGGCTGTAAAATGGGGAGAACACGTAATGAAAGAAGCCGGTTTAGATTCGGTTTGGCTACAACCTGCAATGGTTCCACATTGGATTAGAGGAGAAAAAGAAGTTGCGTATTATATTTCTGACGGAAAGAAATTTGACATGGCGGTTTGCGCTTTAGGTGGTTCAATTTCAACTCCAAGAGACGGAGTTATGGCAGAGGTTATCGAAGTAAAAAGCATCAAAGAAGCAGAAGCTTTGGGAGCAATAGCAAAAGGAAAAATCATCTTTTTTAACAGACCGTTTGACAACACATTAATCAACACTTTTAGTGCTTATGGCGGTTCTGTAGATCAAAGAGGAAGCGGAGCAAAAACTGTGGGAAAATTTGGAGCATTGGCAGTAATTGTTCGTTCTATGACAAATAACATTGACAATTATCCTCATACAGGAACCATGCGTTATGGAGATATTCCTGAGAGCGAATACATTCCTGCTGCTGCAATTAGCACATTGGCTGCCGAGAATTTAAGTAAGAGTTTAAAAGAAAATCCGAATTTAAAAGTGTATTTAAAACAAAGTAGTAAAAACTTACCAAAAGAAAAATCATTTAATGTAATTGGCGAAATTAGAGGTTCAGAAAACCCTGAAAAAGTAATTGTTGTTGGCGGACATTTAGATTCTTGGGATCTAGGTGATGGTGCACATGATGACGGAACTGGAATTGTACAATCTTTAGAAGTGTTGCATCTTTTTAAAACAAACAAAATCAAACCAAAAAATACCATTCGTGTGGTTTTCTTTATGGATGAAGAACAAGGTGGTAGTGGTTCAAAAGCGTATGCGAAAAATGTTAAAACAACAAAAGAAATACATATTGGCGGTGTAGAATCTGATTCAGGTGGATTTACTCCTAGAGGTTTTACAATCGATGCGAATTCAGCAAACACAGATTTATTAAAAAGCTGGAAAAAATTATTAGCTCCATACGGATTACACGATATTAATAAAGGTGGAAGCGGCGCAGATGTTGGTAAATTAAAATCGGAAGGGGTAACATTAGTTGGTTATCGTCCAGATTCTCAACGTTATTTTGATTATCATCATGCGGCAACAGATACGTTTGATAAAGTAAACAAACGTGAACTCGAATTAGGAAGTGCTTCAATGGCAAGTATGATTTATTTAATGGACAAATATCTATACAACAACGCGCCAAACTAAAGAATAATACAATGAAAAAAATTATTTTATCACTCGTAATTTTAAGTTCTTTTTTTGCTTGTCAACAACAAGAAAAAGCTGATTTAATTGTTATCAATGCAAATGCATATACCGTAAATACTAATTTTGACAAAGCGCAAAGTTTTGCAATTAAAGACGGAAAATTTATTGCAGTTGGCACCAACGACGAAATCCAAAAAAAATACGCAACATTAAAAACTATCGATGCAAAAGATCAAACAATCGTGCCTGGATTGATTGATGCACATTGTCATTTCTTTGGATTAGGTTTGGCTTTACAAAAAGTAGATTTAAGAGGTACAAAAAGCTACGACGAAGTCTTAGAAAAACTAGCGGCATTTAAAAAAGAAAAAAATGCAGATTATATTACAGGTCGTGGTTGGGATCAGAACGATTGGAAAGTAAAAGAATTCCCAACAAAAGAAAAATTAGACAAGTTATTTCCGAATACACCTGTTGCAATCAGAAGAGTTGATGGGCATGCATTATTAGTAAATGAAGCTGCTTTAAAATATTCTAGTTTGTCTAGCAGAAAATTTCCTAAGAAAATATCTGGAGGAGAATTTATTCAGAAAAACGGAAAATTAACTGGTGTTTTAATTGATGCTGCGATGAGTTACATCAAAACTCCAAACACAACAAAAAAAGAAGAAATTCAAGGTTTACTTGACGCACAAAAAGTAGCTTTTAGTTATGGTTTAACAACTGTTGATGATGCTGGAGTTGGAAAATCTACCATCGATTTAATGGATAGTTTACAAAAAACTGGAGATTTAAAAATGCGTATTTACGCAATGGTTTCTGTGAGTCAGAAAAATTTAGATTACTTTATTCCGAAAGGAATTATTAAAACAGACCGATTAAATGTGCGTTCTTTTAAAGTGTATGGCGATGGAGCTTTAGGCTCACGTGGAGCTGCAATGCGCAAACCGTATAGCGACAGAGATCATCATTTTGGAGCATTAATTTTTGAACCAAAAAAATATACAGAAATTGCTGCACAAATTGCAAAATCAGACTACCAAATGAATACACACGCCATTGGTGATTCTGCTAATTATTGGATGTTAAAAACGTACAAAACAGCTTTAAAAGGACAAAAAGATAGACGCTGGAGAATAGAACATGCGCAAATTATTTCTCCAGAAGATTTTAATTTGTTTGACAATATTGTTCCTTCGGTACAACCAACACATGCAACTTCTGATATGTATTGGGCAGAAACTAGAATTGGAAAAAAACGCATGAAAGGAGCATATGCATTCAAAGATTTGCTAAACAAATACGGAAGCGTAGCCTTGGGAACTGATTTCCCTGTAGAAAGAGTAAGTCCGTTTTTAACATTTTCTTCAGCAGTAACTCGTCAAGACACAGATGGTTATCCAAAAGGCGGATTTCAAATGGAAAATGCATTAACCAGAAAAGAAACGTTACGCGGAATGACCATTTGGGCAGCACATGCCAATTTTGAAGAAAATGAAAAAGGAAGTATTGAAGTTGGTAAATTTGCTGATTTTGTAATTCTGAACCAAAACATTATGGCAGTTGAAGGAAGAAAAATACATGAAACTAAAGTTGTTGCTACCTATGTAAATGGGGAAAATGTTTACAATTTGAAATAACAATAATTTTACACACAAAAATTATCAATTTAAAATCCATATATCAGCATAATTTTTGAAATCTTAAAATATAAACATGAAAACTCAAAAACTATTTACATTTCTTTTATTAATAACCTTCTCTTTTTCAAATTTTGCGCAAAAATCAGAGAAAATAGAATTTTCAATAAAAGTTAGAGATGATAAAAACAAAGCAGTTCCTGGGGCTTTAATCCTAATTGATAATATCAAGCAAAGTAGAAAAACCAATAGTAAAGGAATTTTTAAAATTCGATTAAATAAAACTCCAAAAGAAATTACAGTATTTTCTCCTCTTTTAGGTATTAAAAAAGTAAAATACACTGGGCAAAAAAATATTTTTGCGAGATTAGGAAAAAACAATGGAATAGATTCAGTTGTTGATATTAATCCCAATAATAAAAACACTGGCACCATTCAATTTCAAGACATTTATGACTATTTAAGAGGTAAAGTAGCAGGTGTAAATATTGGAAGCGACAACACTATAAGAATTAGAGGATTTGCGAATTTTTCTGGCGGTGACGGACCGTTACTAGTATTAAATGGAACACAAGTAGATCTTACAACTTTTGGAGACATAGAGCCAAGCACTATTAAGAAAGTAAAAGTATTAAAAGGACCAGATGCTGCAATATATGGTTTAAGAGGCGCAAATGGTGTAATTGAAGTAACTACAGCTTTTTAAACCACAATCTAAAAACTATTTTTTTACAATGAAAATAAAAAAATATGGAAGTGTAGCATTGTGAACTGATTTTCCAGTAGAACAAGTTAATCCGTTTTTAACTTTTTCTTCAGTAGTAACTCGTCATGACACTGAAGGTTATCCAAAAGATGGATTTCAAATGGAAAACGCATTAACTAGAAAAGAAACGTTACGAGGAATGACCATTTGGGCAGCACATGCCAATTTTGAAGAAAACGAAAAAGGAAATATTGAAGTGGGTAAATTTGCTGATTTTGTAATTCTGAACCAAAATATTATGGAAGTTGAAGGAAGTAAAATTCATGAAACGAAAGTTGTTGCTACCTATGTAAATGGGGAGAAGGTTTATTAAATTTCTTAATCATAGAATTAAAAAAAGCGAACCAAATCGTTCGCTTTTTTTATTAAAATTTTATTTCATCTACTTGTGTGAACCATCACAAAATGGTTGATTTCCTGTTGCTTTACAAGCACATAAATATTTTGTTTCTGTATTTTCTGCTGTAAATACATCTGGACTCATTCCTGTTCCTCTGTGTTTTCCATCACATAACGGTTGGGATTGAGACAATCCACAAGCACACCAAGCGTAATTTTTTCCTGCTTCTAACGCTACTGCTACTGGTCCATTTCCAGCTCTTTTTGGTAATTCCATTATTCTTGTTTTTAGAATTTCAATATAATTGTTTTTTAAACACTTATCATATTAAATAATTAATATTTTATGTTTTTTATAAAGCTCGTGATTGATTCTACGCTATTACTCTTTAAATGCTTAATAAAAGCCGAACCAATAATTGCTCCATTTGCATATTGACAAGCTGTATCAAAAGTTTCTTTGTCAGAAATACCAAAACCAATAATCAACTTACTTTTTAAATTCATGAATTTGATACGCTCAAAATAATCAATCTGTTGATTTGATATTTCTCCTTTTGCTCCAGTAATTGAAGCCGAAGCAACTACATAAATAAAAGCATCTGTTAACGCATCTATTTTTCTGATTCGTTCTTCGGATGTGTGTGGCGTAATTAAAAACACATTCGTCAATCGATATTTTTTAAACAATTGCTGATAATGATTTTCATATTCAATCATTGGTAAATCTGGAAGAATTACTGTTTCAATTCCGCATTCTACACAAGCTCTACAAAATTTATCTTCTCCGTATTTAATAAGTTGATTCAAATACCCCATTAAAACTAATGGAGTTGAATTTGTATCTTTTATTGCTTTTAATTGTTCAAAAACGATGTCTAAATTCATTCCGTTTTGCAACGCAACTTGACTACTTTCTTGAATCGTTGGGCCGTCTGCTAAAGGATCAGAATAAGGCAAACCAACTTCAATAAAATCAACTTGATTTTTACTTAATTCTGAAATGATTTGTGCTGTGTCATTTAAATTTGGATAACCAGCAGTAAAAAAAATTGATAATAAATTTTTCTTTTCTTGAAATATGTTTTTTAATGATTTCATGTTCTTTTTGTATTTGTCTGTTCGAGTGATTTTCTGTCATATCGAGCGGAGTCGAGATAAAAGAAAATTGTATCGAGAACTAATTGCATCTCGATACATCACGCTTTGGCGTGACACTCGATGTGACATTCGTTTTACTTTTCTAAATGATTGATATAGGTTTCTAAATCTTTATCACCTCTTCCTGATAAATTAATTACCACAACTTGCTCTTTTTTCAACTTCATTTTAAGTAAAACCGCCAACGCATGCGCGCTTTCTAAAGCTGGAATGATTCCTTCTAGCTGAGTCAATTCAAAAGCAGCATCCAATGCTTCTTTATCTGTTGCGTTCATAAATTTTGCGCGTTTTGTTTCGTGTAAATAAGCATGTAAAGGTCCAACGCCAGGATAATCCAATCCAGCAGAAATAGAATACGGCTCTGTAATTTGCCCGTATTCATCTTGCATTAAAATGGTTTTACTTCCGTGAATAACACCCACTTCACCTAATTGAGAAGTCGCTGCACTTTCTCCTGAATCAACTCCTAAACCAGCTGCTTCAACAGCAATTAACTCTACATTTTTATCATCTAAATAATGATAAAATGCTCCAGCAGCATTTGATCCGCCACCAACACAAGCAATAATTGTATCAGGATTTTCATTTCCAGTTTGTTTTTTCAATTGCACTTTCATTTCCTCAGAAATCACCGCTTGCAATCGCGCAACCATATCTGGATACGGATGCGGTCCAACAACAGATCCGATTAAATAATAGGTTTCTGGATGTTGAATCCAATAACGAATCGCTTCATTTGTAGCATCTTTTAAGGTTTTACTTCCGCTTGTTGCTGGAATCACCTTTGCTCCTAACATTTTCATACGAGCTACATTTGGCGCTTGACGTTTGATATCGGTTTCTCCCATAAAAACAACACATTCAAGATTCATTAGTGCGCAAACGGTTGCGGTTGCAACGCCATGTTGCCCTGCTCCTGTTTCAGCAATAATTTTTGTTTTTCCTAAATGTTTGGCAACTAGAATTTGACCAATGGTATTGTTTATTTTATGCGCTCCAGTATGATTTAAATCTTCGCGTTTTAAATAAATGGTTGCGCCATATTTTTCTGACAATCGTTTTGCTAAATACAACGGACTTGGGCGACCAACATAATGCTGTAACAAATCCTTGTATTCTTTTTGAAATGCATCAGAAGATAAAATATCTAAATAATTATCTTCCAATTCTTTTACATTTGGATATAACAATTCCGGAATAAACGCTCCTCCAAACTGCCCGTAATATCCTTCTTTAGTGGGTTGAAATTTTGATTTCATTTTTAAATTTTTCTATATTATCTACTGATTTTAAACCAGCTTTTATTTCAAATTGACTATTAATGTCTAATGCGTAACAATATTTAGATTCCTGCTTTCGCAGGAATGACTGTAAAACTTTAACTTCACCCAATCCAATGCCACCACTTAAAAAAAACGGTTTTGTAAAAGGATATTTTTCTAAAACCTTCCAATCAAACGTAATTCCATTTCCGCCTCGTTCTTTTCCTTTGGTGTCGAATAAAAAATAATCGACAACTTCTAGATATGGTTTTAAAACATCAAAATCGAATTTGTCTTTTATTCCGAACACTTTGATAATTTCTAGTTCTCGACTGCGCTCGAACAGACATTTTAGTTCATTAATATAATTCACACTTTCATCACCATGCAACTGAACTGCTTGTAAATTGTATTGTTTTATTTTTGAAACCACTTCATCAATTTTTGCATTGACAAAAACGCCCGTTTTTTTAATTGATTTTGGAAGTTCTGGAATCATTCCATCAAAATTTCTTTTTGATTTATCATAGAAAATAAAACCCAAATAATCAGGTTGCAAAGCTGCAACTTGTTGGATATTTTCTACATATTTCATTCCGCAAACTTTTAATTTCATTTTATTCTTGTCATTCCTACGAAGGCAGGAATCTATTTTTAATTATGTATTCTCTTTATGAGATTCCTGCCTGCGCAGGAATGACATTTATTTATTATCTAATTTGACTAATAAACTCTTGACATGCCAAACCTGGATCTTCTTCTTTCATGAAATTTTCTCCAATTAAAAATCCTTGAAAACCGTATTCTTTTAATCCTGTAATAATTCTTGGATCTGAAATTCCGCTTTCAGAAACTTTTACAGAAGTGTCAGAAATTTGATTTGCCAACTTAATAGAATGTTCTAAATCAACTTCAAAAGTCTTTAAATTTCTGTTATTTATTCCGATGATTTTATTGTCCAGATCATTGATTTTATCCAAATCTTCTTGCGTATGCACTTCATACAACACTTCCAATCCAAGTTCGGATGCAAGTTTTCCATAATTTTTTAGCTCAACAGAAGTCAAACAAGAAGCAATTAATAAAATTACATCTGCACCAATTGCTTTGGCTTCTACAATTTGAAATCCATCAACAATAAAATCTTTTCTTAAGATTGGTTTTTGCTGGTTGATAACTCTTGCCTCCATTAAATCTGCCATCGTCCCACCAAAAAATGAAGTATCTGTCAAAATAGATTGCGCTGCTACATTTGCGTCTAAATATCCATTAGTTACCTCAGCAATTGTTGCTTTGTCGTTGATAATTCCTTTGGATGGGGATTGACGTTTAAACTCTGCAATAATTCCGGTTGAACCAACTTCTAACAATGATTTTTTTAGTGAAAATACTTTTCTGTCAAAATTTGGGCTTTCTACTAATTTCTTCAAAGGAACTTCTGCTTTAATCTTGGCTATTTCCTTCTTTTTAAATGCGATTATTTTATCCAGTATAGTCATATTTTATTCTTTTTGTCACTTCGAGTGATTTTCTGTCATATCGAACGGGGTCGAGATAAAAGAAATTTGTATCGAGAAGTCTCATTGTTCTCGATACAAATTTGTTCGTTCCTCGCAAATTCACTCGAACTGACATTCTATTTAATTTTAATAATTCGTAATTATTCTATTTAAACTTTGTTTTGCTTTTCCTGAAAGCAAAGATTCTTTTGCTTCTTCAAACGCTTCTTTAAATGATTTTTGATCATCAACTATTTTCAGAGCAAAAGCGGCATTTGTCAACACCACATTGTTTTGTGCTTCGCTCCCATTCCCTTCAATAATATTCTTGAAAATTTTTGCTGCATCAGCAACCGAATTTCCTCCAAATATTTCTGACTGCGCTATATTTTTAAAACCTAAATCTTCTGGAGTAATTAATTGCTCTCCTTGTTTTGTAAACAATTTAAACGCACCAGTTAACGATATTTCATCATAACCATCCAATGCATGCACAATTCCGTAATTGCCTCCTTCTTCTTGTAAAATATAATTGTACAAACGCGCTACTTCTAAGTTAAAAGTCCCTAACAATTGATTTTGTGGCGAACTCGGATTTACCAACGGACCTAACATATTAAAAAATGTTTTTAATGCCAAGGCTTTTCGTGTTGGCCCAACGGCTTTCATCGCTGGATGAAATTTTGGTGCATGTAAAAAACAAATATTTGCTTCTTCCAATTGTTGTTTTAAAATGCTTTCATCATTCGTAAATTCATATCCAAAACTCTCCAACATGTCTGAAGAACCCGATTGTGAAGACACCGAATAGTTTCCGTGTTTCGCCACTTTTTGTCCAGTTCCGGCAACAATAAATGAAGTTAAAGTTGATATATTAAACGTGTCTTTTCCATCGCCACCAGTTCCAACAATATCGATGGTGTTAAAATCAGATAAATCAACTTTTATCGCCAATTCTTTTAAAGCATCTCTAAAACCAGAAAGCTCATCAACTGTAATTGGACGCATCATAAAAACGGTCATAAACGATGCTAAATGTGCATCGTTGTATTGTTCGTTTGCAATGTTGATTAAAACCTCTTTTGCTTGCGATTTTGACAAGGTTTTTTGTTGATATAAATCGTTTAAAATTGCTTTCATTTTATGCTGAATTTATTTCAGTTTCTTTTTGTCAGGTCGAGCGCAGTCGAGACCTAATTAAAACCTCTCGACTGCGCTCGAGGAGACAATTTACTTTTTAATGTTTTCTAAAAAATTCCGAACAATTTGCTCTCCAACTTCTGTCAATATTGATTCTGGGTGAAATTGTACTGCCGACACATTAAATTCCTTATGTTCAATTGCCTGAATGGCTCTGTCTTCATCAACAGCAGTTATTGCAATTGTTCTAGGGAAATTCTCGTTGGATGCAATCCAAGAATGATACCTGGCTGCTTCAAATTTTTGCGGAATTCCTTTAAAAATAACAGCCTCTTTTTTAATGATTTCCATTTCTGTAGCAACTCCGTGAAAAACTTCTCCCATATTTTCAATGTGTCCGCCAAAAACTTCTGTAATTGCTTGCAGCCCTAAACAAACTCCAAAAATTGGAATTCTTCCAGCATATGTTGCAATGACTTCTTTTAAAATTCCTGCTTCATCCGGAATTCCTGGACCTGGAGATAAAATTATCACATCATATCTCTGAATTTCTTCAACAGTAATTTCATCATTTCTAAAAACATCTGGTAAATTTCCAGTAATATCTTCTACCATGTGAACTAGGTTGTAGGTAAAAGAATCGTAGTTGTCTAGTATTAATATGTTCATCTTATTGTTTAATCGTTTATGTGTGTAATTGTTTATTCGTTTTAAAACACTTTATACATTATAAAAATCACGATAGTAATATTAATAATGTTCCAAACATCTAAGCTTATGAAAACTGATTTCTGAAAATAATTCATACTTTCCAAACTCATGTATTCTCCTTTACTTTCTTCATAGAAATCATCGTAGTCCATCATTGCAGTTCCCAAAAAAATATAAACAGCCAAATCAATAAGAATGAAAAATATTCCTAAAATTATTCTTTTAACTGTAAAATATCTTTTCATCTTTAATTGTTTACTGATAACTGTTCACTGATTACTAAATATTTTCCGCTAGCAACAACGCCTTTTTTAACGCTGCTAATTTATTATTTACTTCTTGTAATTCTTTTTCTTCATCTGAATGGATGACAATTCCTGCGCCAGCTTGATAATACAACACATTGCTTTTACTCACAAAAGAACGAATTGCGATGGCTAAATTTACCGAACCATCCAATCCTATAATTCCGACTGCTCCGCCATAAAATCCGCGAGATTGATTTTCATATTGATCAATTAATTGCATCGCTTTGTATTTTGGTGCGCCGCTCAACGTTCCGGCAGGAAAAGTATCTCCAACAATATTTATCGGATTTCCTTTTATGTTGCCTTGCACTGTAGAAACCAAATGAATTACATGACTAAAATATTGCACTTCTTTAAACACTTCAACTTTTACATTTTCGGCATGTTTGCTTAAATCATTTCTAGCCAAATCTACCAACATTACGTGTTCTGCAGTTTCTTTTTTATCTTCGGATAATTTCTTCCCCAATTTGATGTCTTCAGCCATATCACCAGTTCTTCGAAACGTCCCTGCTATTGGATTGATGATTGCTTTACCTGCGGATATTTTAATTTGTGCTTCTGGCGAAGAGCCCATCAATTTAAAAGATCCATAATCAAAATAAAACAAATAAGGAGACGGATTTATAGAACGCAAAGCTCTATACACATTAAATTCATCGCCTTTAAATGCTTGTTGAAACTGACGTGATAATACCAACTGAAAAACATCGCCACGTTTACAATGTGCTTTTGCTTTGACTACATATTCTTTAAAATCTTCGTCGGTACAATTGGAAGTTTCATCACCTTTAATTTCAAATTTTTGGGTATTAAAAGTTTGCGCTTTTATGATGGTTTCAATTTCTGAAATTCTTGATTCCGTTCCTTGTTCAATATTTTCAATCAAAGTCATTTCATCATTAAAATGATTGATGGCAATAATAAATCGATAAAAACTGTATTGCATTAACGGAATTTTAGACGGCGCATCTTTTACATTCAGTTGAATATTTTCAAAATACTGAACGCTATCATAGGTTGTATATCCGTACAATCCGTTGAATGATTTTAGTTTTGCATCACAATCTAAATCAATAGACTTTGAAAAATTATCAAACAATTCATAAAAATTTTTATCAATAGAATGCTTATCAATTGTTTTTCCTTTTTGCGAAACCACAAAATTGTGATTTTCAACTTTCATGGTTACGATTGGTTCAATACATATAAAAGAAAAACTTTCTTCTTTACTGTGATAATCTGAACTTTCTAATAACAGCGAATTGGCGTATGCATCTCTAAATCTTAAGTACAAACCAACCGGAGTTACCGTATCTGAAATTCGAGTTGTGCTAGTCGTTTTAAATTGTAATTTTTTCATGTATGCTGAATTTATTTCAGTATCCTTTTGTCAGGTCGAGCGCAGTCGAGACCTTTTTAATTTTATCCTCCTTAATAACCTCTCGACTGCGCTCGAGGTGACATTTGAACATTAAAAACAAAAAAGGCTTATCGTGAGATAAGCCTTTTTAATTATGTTATATATACATATAGGTTTTTCCTCACTTAACGTTTAAGAGAGTTCCACCACCATATGTTTTGTGTATTTATCATTGAGCTACAAATGTATGATAGATTTTTAAATGACCAAACAAATCTTTTAAAAAATTTATCTTGATAACAAATTTCTATTTTTTAGCTCTTTTTTTCCACCACAAGTTACATATTGTCTTAAATTATACGTTTAAAGTATATTTTTTAAATCAATAATGATATTTACATTTAATAACAACAATAGTAATTGTTTATTTGCATCATAATTATAATAAAAATTACAAAATAGATAGATTATGTGTGGAATTGTTTGTGCGTTCGATTTAAAAGAAAAAGCTGATATATTAAGACCTCAACTATTAGAAATGTCTAAAAAATTAGACATCGTGGTCCAGATTGGAGCGGAATTTACAGTGATGAAAAAGCCATTTTAGCACACGAGCGCTTGGCAATTGTAGATCCAGCATCAGGAAAACAACCTTTATTTAGTGAAGATAAAAAATTGATTTTAGCCGCAAACGGAGAAATTTATAATCACAGAGAATTGCGCAAACAATTTGATGGCTCTTACAGTTTTCAAACAGCTTCAGATTGCGAAATTATTTTAGCGCTGTACAAAGAAAAAGGGACCTCTTTTTTAGACGAATTAAACGGAATCTTCGGTTTTGCAATTTACGACGTCGAAAAAGATGAATATTTTGTAGCAAGAGATCACATGGGAATTATTCCGTTATATGTTGGTTGGGATGAAAACGGAACATTTTATGTCGCTTCAGAATTAAAAGCCTTGGAAGGAGTTTGTACAAAAATCGAGTTATTTCCTCCAGGGCATTATTTATCTAGCAAAGATGGAGTTTACAAAAAATGGTATGCTCGCGATTGGACGGAATTTGATGCTGTAAAGGAAAATGAAACGTCGATTGATGAAATTCACGATGCATTAGAAGCTGCTGTTCACAGACAATTAATGTCTGATGTTCCTTACGGAGTTTTACTTTCTGGCGGATTGGATTCTTCAATTATTTCTGCAATCGCTAAAAAACATTCCGAAAAAAGAATAGAATCGGATGATACACAAGCTGCTTGGTGGCCGCAATTACATTCATTTTCTGTTGGATTAGAAGGTTCGCCAGATTTGGCTGCTGCACAAAAAGTTGCAAAACATATTGATACTGTTCATCATGAAATTAAATTTACCATTCAAGAAGGTTTAGATGCTATAAAAGATGTTATTTACAATTTAGAAACCTACGATATTACTACAATTAGAGCTTCTACTCCAATGTATTTAATGGCAAGAGTTATCAAATCCATGGGTGTAAAAATGGTGTTATCTGGCGAAGGCGCAGACGAATTGTTCGGTGGATATTTATATTTTCACAAAGCACCAAATGCTGAAGAATTTCATAAAGAAACCGTTCGTAAATTGGACAAATTACACATGTATGATTGTTTGCGAGCTAACAAATCTTTAGCAGCTTGGGGAATTGAAGGTCGTGTTCCGTTTTTAGACAAAGAGTTTATGGATGTTGCCATGCGCATCAACCCAAAAGATAAAATGATCAACGGAGAACGCATGGAAAAATGGGTCATCAGAAAAGCGTTTGAAAAATATTTACCAGAAAGTGTAGCGTGGCGACAAAAAGAGCAATTTTCTGACGGCGTTGGTTACGATTGGATTGATACCTTAAAAGAAGTTGTAAATTCTAAAATTTCTGACGAACAATTAGCAAATGCTAAATTCAGATTCCCAATTCAAACGCCAACTACCAAAGAAGAATTTTATTATCGCTCAATTTTTGCAGGACATTTTCCGAGTGATACTGCTGCAGTATGTGTTCCTCAAGAACCATCAATCGCATGTAGTTCTAGAATAGCATTAGAATGGGATGAAAGTTTTAAAAACCAAAACGAACCTTCTGGAAGAGCTATTAAAATGGTTCATGAAGATGCGTATTAAAAAGAATAACGAAGAAGCTTGTTAACAATTATTAAAATCTTTATTCTGTAATAGCTTCTCAAATTAGTAACTTTATCTCATAAAAAAAATTATATGAAAATTAAAAAAGTCCTTGTTGCTAATAGAGGCGAAATTGCCATCAGAATTTTTAGAGCCTGTACAGAAATAAATGTAAAAACTGTAGGTGTTTTTACCTTTGAAGATCGCTATTCCCTTCACAGATATAAGGCCGATGAATCTTACCAAATTGGAGAAGACAACGAGCCGTTAAAGCCCTATTTAAACATCAATGAACTTATAAAAGTAGCTTTAGAATGTGGCGCTGATGCCATTCATCCTGGTTACGGATTTTTATCAGAAAATGCACAATTTGCTCAGAAATGTGAAGAAAACGGCATTATTTTCGTCGGGCCAAAGGTATCTGTTCTTACATCTCTTGGCGATAAAATTACTGCGAAAGAAGTAGCCGCTGCGAATCACATTCCAATTATCAGAAGCAACAAAAAATCGTTAAAAGATATTGAAACTGCTTTAAGTGAAGCAGAAATCATCGGATATCCAATTATGCTAAAAGCCGCTTCTGGTGGTGGTGGAAGAGGAATGCGTGTGATTAGAGAATCTTCAGAGTTAAAAGGCGCTTTTAACGAAAGTAAACGTGAAGCTTTAAATGCGTTTGGAGACGATACCGTTTTTTTAGAAAAATTTGTTGAAAACCCGAAGCACATAGAAATTCAGATTGTAGCCGATAATTACGGAAATATCGTTCATTTATTTGAACGTGATTGTTCGGTACAACGTCGTTATCAAAAAGTGATTGAGTTCGCGCCTTCTTACGATTTAAAACAAGAAACAAAAGAGGCTCTTTACAACTATGCAATTAAGATTTGTAAAGCTGTCGATTATAACAATATTGGTACGGTTGAATTTTTAGTTGATGATGATGGTTCTATTTATTTTATTGAAGTAAATCCGAGAATTCAAGTAGAACACACCGTTACGGAAGTAGTTACCAATATCGATTTGGTAAAAACGCAATTGTTTATTGCCGGAGGATATAAATTAGCCGATCAGCAAATAAAAATTCCAAATCAAGAAGCTATTAAAGTTACTGGTTATGCGTTGCAATGTAGAATTACTACCGAAGATCCACAGAACGATTTTAAACCAGATTATGGCGAAATTACAACCTATAGAAGTGCTTCAGGATTCGGAATTCGATTAGATGCAGGATCTGTTTATCAAGGTGCAATTGTGTCTCCATTTTTCGATTCTATGTTGGTAAAAGTAACTGCAAATAGTAGAACTTTAGACGGAGCGTGTAGAAAAGTACGCCGTGCTTTAGCAGAATTTAGAATTAGAGGAGTAAAAACAAACATGCCTTTTTTAGATAATATTTTAAAACACGAAACTTTTAGAAAAGGAGAAGTAACTGTTAATTTTATCAAAAAAAATCCAGATTTATTTATTTTTAAAGCCCCTAGAAACAGAGCTACCAAATTAGTAACCTATTTAGGCGATGTCATTGTGAACGGAAATGCGGATGTCAAAAAAATTCATCCTACAAAAACATTTGTAAAACCTGTTGTCCCAAGATTTGATACACATTCAGTACATCCAAAAGGCACAAAAGATTTACTAACAACATTAGGTCCAGATAAATTTTCTCAATGGTTAAAAGCTGAAAAGAAAATACATTATACAGACACCACCATGCGTGATGCGCATCAAAGTTTGTTAGCTACCAGAATGCGAACTTTTGATATGCTAAAAGTTGCTGAGGGATATTCTAAAAACAATCCTGATATTTTTAGCATGGAAGTTTGGGGAGGCGCAACCTTTGATGTTTGTTTGCGTTTTTTACAAGAAAATCCATGGGAACGCTTACAATTATTACGTAAAGCAATGCCAAACACGCTTTTACAAATGCTTCTTAGAGGCTCAAACGGTGTTGGTTACACAGCGTATCCTGATAATTTAATCGAACAATTTGTAGAACAATCTTGGGAAAATGGTGTCGATATTTTTAGAATTTTTGATTCTTTAAACTGGATGAAATCCATTGCTCCTTGTATTGAGCATGTCAGAAACAGAACGAATGGTTTAGCCGAAGGATCTATCTGTTATACTGGCGATATTTTAAATCCGAAGAACACCAAATACAACTTAAAATACTATACAAGTTTAGCAAAAGATATTGAAAATGCTGGAGCACATATTTTAGCCATTAAAGACATGGCTGGTTTGTTAAAACCCTATGCTGCTTTTGAGTTGGTTTCGGCATTAAAACAAGAAATTAACATTCCAATTCATTTACATACGCATGATACTTCGTCAATTCAGTCTGCCACCTATTTAAAAGCGATTGAAGCTGGCATTGATGTTGTTGATGTGGCTCTTGGTGGTTTATCTGGATTGACATCGCAACCCAATTTTAATTCGGTTGTAGAAATGATGAAATTTAATGAACGTGAAAACCCTTTGAATATTGATTCATTGAACGAATATTCAAACTATTGGGAAACGGTTCGAGAATTTTATTATCCGTTTGAATCGGGTTTAAAATCGGGTTCTGGAGAAGTCTTTAAACACGAAATTCCTGGCGGACAATATTCCAATTTAAAACCACAAGCACAAGCCTTAGGATTGGAAGACCGATTTCATGAAATTACCGCAATGTACGCTGATGTTAACATGCTTTTTGGCGATATTGTAAAAGTTACACCAAGCTCTAAGGTTGTTGGGGATATGGCGCAATATTTAGTGAGCAACAACTTAACGGTTCAAGATGTATTAGAAAAAGGAGATTCAATTTCCTTTCCACAATCTGTGGTAAGTTTCTTTAAAGGAGATTTAGGTCAGCCTGTTGGCGGCTTTCCAAAAGAACTTCAAAAGTTAATTTTAAAAAACGAAAAACCATATACGGATAGACCAAATGCGCACATGGCTCCTTTAGATATTGAAGCTGAATACAAAGAATTTAAAAAAATATTTGAGCAAGATTTAAGCAGACCAATTAATTTAACCGATTTTCTGTCGTACAAATTGTATCCAAAAGTTTTTACAGATTCGTATAACAAACATTTGAAGTATGACAACCTAATGAATTTACCAACCAAAAATTTCTTTTACGGAATGGAAATTGGTGAAGAAATTATTGTTGAATTAGACAAAGGAAAAACATTACTTATTACTTTAGATTCTGTTGGCGAACCAAATGAAGATGGTTTTGTTACGGTTTATTTTAAAGTAAACGGGCAAGGTAGGTCTGTACAAATAAAAGACGCATCTATTAAGGTTGATAAAGTAGAACATGTAAAAGCAGACAAATCAAATCCAAAAGAAATAGGCGCTCCATTACAAGGAATGTTGTCTACAATTTTAGTAAAAGAAGGAGAAGAAATTACTAAAAATCAACCTTTATTTATTATTGAAGCCATGAAAATGGAAACGACCATTACAGCAAATGAAGACACCACCATTCAACAAGTGATTTTAAAACCAGGAGTTATGGTGAATTCTGAAGATTTAATTATTCGATTATCATAAAAAGTAATTATTCGTCAATTAAAAATCCCGCAAAAGCGGGATTTTTTGTTTTATATTAGCTGAACAATTTTTAAATACTGAAACTGTTTAACTTTTTTAATATGTTAGGATTATTCGTAATAATACTAGTTTCGTGGTTGCTGTTGCATTTCATCGAAAAAAAGAATATTGCTGTTTTAGGAATCATTCCAAACCGCAAAAGAACCACTCAGTTTTTTATAGGTTTTGTATTTACAATTCTTCTTTGTTTATTAACTATTTATATTGAAACACTAATTTTATCTGTAAAATGGCAACTAAATTCGGGAATACATTATCAAACTATTTTAAACGCATTGGTGTATCATTTAAGATCTGCTTTAACAGAAGATTTGGTTTTTAGAGGCGCTATTCTTTATATTCTTATTCGAAAAATTGGCACACAAAAAGCGATTCTTATCTCAGCTTTATGCTTCGGGATTTATCATATTTTTTCGTACGGAATGTTAGGAAGCGGAATTATATCAATAGTATATGTTATCATTATAACAGGATTTACTGGTTATGTTTGGGCGTACACATTTGCAAAAACAAATTCTATATTAATGCCTTTAGGATTTCATTTGGGATGGAATCTTATGCTTACATTTTTCATGCAATCTCAACCTTATGGAGAACTTCTATTTACAGAAGTCTCAAGAATGGAATTATCTGAATGGAATGGATTGTACTTTTCGCTTTTCAAAGGCCTTTTTCCTTCTTTAGTCACATTTATTTTTGTAAAACAATATCTGCATTATAATGAAAGGCTTAAAATTAGAAAACTTTAATTAAATCGATTTAAAAAAGAATAATTAAGTCCTTTTCTACAACAAACAAAATACTAAAATCTCGCTTCTGTGGTGTTTTTTTGATTTTCAATATATCAAACAACCCCTAAAAGTCAAAAACTAAAAATAAAGTCGTTTTTAAGCAATTTAAGCCACTTTTTAGTAATTAACAAATGTTGATAATTTAGACACAATTTCTTCTATTCGCTTTTTATAAACTCAAAATTTGATTAAATTTGTTAGGTAAGGTTTCGTCTTTTCTGGGCGATTTTTTTATGACTTCTCGATACAATTTCGAAAAAAACCGAAATCACTCGAAGTGACAATAATGTTTAATTTAATTCAAAATAATGAGCGAAGAAAAAAAACACGATTATTCAGCCGATAGTATTCAGGCATTAGAAGGAATGGAACATGTTAGAATGCGTCCATCAATGTATATTGGAGATATTGGAGTTCGAGGATTGCATCATTTAGTATATGAAGTTGTAGACAACTCTATCGATGAAGCAATGGGCGGATATTGTGACACTATTGATGTAACCATCAACGAAGACAATTCTGTTACCACTAGAGATAATGGACGTGGAATTCCGGTTGGAATTCACAAAAAAGAAGGCGTTTCTGCACTACAAGTTGTAATGACAAAAATTGGTGCCGGTGGTAAATTTGACAAAGATTCTTATAAAGTTTCTGGAGGTTTACACGGAGTTGGTGTAAGTTGTGTAAATGCACTTTCTGAACATTTAAGAGCAACGGTTCATAAAGATGGAAAAGTTTGGGAACAAGAATATGAAAAAGGAAAAGCATTATATCCTGTTAAAACTATTGGAGAAACAGATTTTACAGGGACAATTGTTACTTTTTCACCAGACAAATCAATCTTTTTACAAACAACAGAATTCAATTACGAGACTTTATCAACTCGTATGCGAGAATTATCGTACTTAAATAAAGGAATTACAATTACACTTACTGATAAACGCAACACAGATGACGAAGGAAGCTTTATCTCAGAAGTTTTTCATAGTGAGATTGGTTTGCCTGAATTTATCAGATATTTAGACAGCACAAGAGAGCAATTAATTGGTGATGTTATTTCTATTGAAGGAGAAAAAAATGGCGTTCCTGTTGAAGTTGCCATGGTATATAACACTTCGTATTCAGAAAATTTACATTCGTATGTAAACAATATTAATACACACGAAGGAGGAACACATTTATCTGGTTTTAGACGTGGATTAACAGCTACGCTTAAAAAATACGCAGATGATTCTGGATTGTTAAAGAATTTAAAATTCGAAATTGCAGGTGATGATTTCCGTGAAGGATTAACGGCAATTATTTCAGTAAAAGTTCAAGAACCTCAATTTGAAGGTCAGACCAAAACAAAATTAGGAAACAGAGAAGTTACTGCTGCAGTATCTCAAGCTGTTTCTGAAATGCTTACTGATTATTTAGAAGAAAACCCGAATGATGCAAAAATCATTGTTCAAAAAGTAATTTTAGCAGCACAAGCACGTCACGCAGCGCGTAAAGCCAGAGAAATGGTGCAACGTAAAACGGTGATGAGTATTGGTGGTTTACCTGGTAAATTATCTGACTGCTCTGAAACAGATCCTGCTCAATGTGAAATTTTCTTAGTTGAGGGAGATTCGGCAGGTGGAACAGCAAAACAAGGAAGAGATAGAAATTTTCAAGCAATTTTACCTTTACGTGGAAAAATATTGAATGTTGAAAAAGCAATGCAACACAAAGTTTTTGAAAACGAAGAAATCAAAAACATGTTTACGGCTTTAGGCGTTTCTATCGGAACAGAAGAAGATCCAAGAGCATTGAATTTAACTAAAGTACGTTATCATAAAGTGGTTATTATGTGTGATGCCGATGTAGATGGTAGCCATATTGCAACATTAATTTTAACGTTTTTCTTTAGATATATGAGAGAAATGGTTGAGCAAGGATATATTTATATTGCAACGCCACCTTTATATTTAGTGAAGAAAGGACAAAAAAGAGAATATGCTTGGGATGACAATCAACGTGATTTAATCGCTCAACAAATGGGTGGTTCTGTTACTATTCAACGTTATAAAGGTTTGGGAGAAATGAATGCTGAACAATTATGGGACACCACTATGAATCCAGAGTTCAGAACCTTAAGACAAGTTGTAATAGATAATGCAACAGAAGCTGATAGAGTATTTTCTATGTTAATGGGAGATGAAGTTCCGCCACGTAGAGAGTTTATAGAAAAGAATGCAAAATATGCAAATATTGATGCCTAAAAGACTACGATATTTGTTGTATTTTTATCAAAAAATACACCTTCTTAGGTGTGTTTTTTATTTTCTTACTATATTAGCATTAATAAAATGAAACAACAAATTTTAACTAAACTTTTATATTATGAAAAAGTACATTTTAATTTTTATCAGCGTATTTGCACTAAGCAATACTGCTAAAGCACAAGATGGTTTTGAAGGATATCTTCTTGCGGGCGACAGTGATAGAGGTAAATTGATTGATGCATATATCAATCCAGCAATGAAAGGATTAATTCACTCTATGAATAATGGTTGGTACCATACAGCAAAAGTTCATAAAAAATTTGGTTTTGATATTTCAATTAGTTTAAATGCATCAATAGTTCCTACAAAAGACGAAATGTTTACCTTATCTGGTTTAACATCAATAAATACAGGTTCTATAACTGCTGCAACAGTTTCTGGATCCGAAAAAACAACCCCTATTACTACTGTCAACTATGTTTATAATGGCACAACATATTCAACAACATTTAATGCACCAGGCGGTGTCAAAGAAAAATTACCATCAAATGCTATACCAGCACCAGCTGTTCAATTAAGCATAGGATTGCCTTTTAAAATGGATGCAATGTTGCGTTATGTCCCAAAAGTTGGTTCTGATAATGTAAAAGGAGATTTACTTGGTTTAGGTATAAAAAAAGAAATAACAAGTTGGTTTGGCCCTTTAGATAAATTACCTTTACATGTTTCTTTATTAGCTGCATATACCACAATGAATGTGGACTATAATATTACCAATACTGGAAGTGTTAATGTAACAAATGGTGTTGCAGAATTTGAACTGAAATCTTATACTGTTCAAGCAATTGCCTCATTAAATTTCCCTTTTATCAATTTTTATGGAGGTTTAGGATACGGATCAGGAAGTTCAACTCTTAAAATGCTAGGGAATTATACATTATCTTATGGCCCTCTAACTAGAACGATTAAGGACCCTATTAATTCAAAATTTGATGCAAATGGTTTTAGATCAACAATAGGAACTAGACTAAGCTTAGGTTTTTTAAAGATTTTTGGAAGTTTTACTTTCCAAGAATACAATACAGCAAATCTTGGTTTTGCCATAAGTATTAGATAATATACTAAATAAACAAAAGTACAAAAGGCTGCGAAATTCGCAGCCTTTTTTGATTTACATCAAAGCTTATTTACAATTATTTATAGTACTTTTGTACAACAAAATTTATTCAACACAAAACAAAAATAAAATGAAAGTAACAGTTGTAGGCGCAGGTGCAGTTGGCGCAAGTTGTGCAGAGTACATCGCTATTAAAAATTTCGCATCAGAAGTTGTAATCTTAGACATTAAAGAAGGTTTTGCAGAAGGTAAGGCAATGGATTTAATGCAAACAGCTTCCTTAAACGGATTTGACACTAAAATTACAGGATCAACAAACGATTATTCTAAAACAGCAGATTCAAATATTTGTGTAATTACTTCTGGAATTCCTAGGAAACCAGGAATGACACGTGAAGAATTAATTGGAATTAATGCAGGAATTGTAAAAATGGTTTCTGCTAGCTTGATAGCACATTCTCCAAACACTATCATCATTGTGGTTTCTAATCCTATGGATACCATGACGTATTTAGTACATAAAACGACTGGTTTACCTAAAAATAGAATTATTGGAATGGGTGGCGCTTTAGATTCTGCTCGTTTTAAATATAGATTGGCAGAGGCATTAGAAGCACCAATTTCTGATGTTGACGGAATGGTAATTGGTGGTCATTCTGACAAAGGAATGGTTCCATTAACTCGTTTAGCAACTAGAAATTCTGTTCCTGTTTCAGAATTTATTTCTACAGAAAGATTACAACAAGTTTTAGAAGATACCAAAGTTGGTGGAGCAACATTAACTGGATTATTAGGAACTTCTGCTTGGTACGCTCCAGGTGCCGCAGTTTCTGGTTTGGTACAAGCAATTGCTTGTGATCAACAAAAAATATTTCCTTGTTCTACGTTGTTAGAAGGAGAATATGGATTGAACGATTTATGTATTGGGGTTCCTGTTGTTTTAGGTAAAAACGGAATCGAAAAAATCGTTGAAATTCATTTAAGTGATGCTGAAAAAGCACATTTAAAAGCATCTGCAGAAGGTGTTAAAAAAACAAACGGATTGTTAGAATTATAACTGATTAGCTTTTGGCAATTTGCCTTTAGCTATTAGTTTTGAAAAAAATCTAGCCATTTGGCTGGATTTTTTTATTCTATAAAATTCTCAGAATAAAACTTAATTTTTCCCTTTGGGGAAATGCCAGAAAGGCAAAGGGGATTTAAGACAACCCAGAAATAACACCATTATTATCAATCGTCATTCCTTCTGATGCTGGTTTTGCTGGTAAACCTGGCATACGCATCATTTTCCCTAAAATAGGAATGATAAATTGTGCTCCAGCAGCAATTTCAATTTCACGAACCGTAACAGAAAACCCTGTTGGTCTTCCTATTAACTTATCATCATCTGAAAAAGATTTTTGAGTTTTTGCCATACAAATCGCAAAATCATTAAATCCTAAACGATCTATTCTTCGTAAATTTAATTCTGCTTTTTTATCATAAATAACACCATCTGCTCCGTAAATTTCTTTTGCGATAATTGCTATTTTTTCTTTTACAGGACTTTTCCAATCATATAAAGGTTTAAACTGCGTTGCTTTATTTTCTACCACATCTACAACCGCAGTTGCTAACTCTTTGGTTCCTTCTCCTCCTTTTGCCCAACCTTCAGACAATACAGCCTGAACTCCTAAACTAACACACGTATCTTTTACAAACTGTACTTCTTCATCAGAATCTGAAACAAATGAATTGATTGCCACAACGGGTTCAATATTAAACTTGCGGATGTTTTCGATGTGCTTTTCTAGATTCTTAAACCCCTCTGTAACTCTTTCTATACTTGGCGTGTTATATTCGTCTGGTTTTGCACCTCCATGATGACGCAATGCTCTAATTGTTGCAACTAAAACCACACATTTCGGATTTAATCCTCCAAAAGCTGATTTGATATTTAAAAATTTTTCTGCGCCTAAATCTGCTCCAAAACCAGCTTCTGTTACTACGTAATTAGATAAACTTAATCCCATTTTTGTAGCTAAAAGCGTATTTGTTCCTTGTGCAATATTTGCAAATGGTCCACCATGAATAATTGCAGGGTTTTCTTCTAAGGTTTGTACTAAATTTGGTTTGATGGCATCTTTTAATAAAATTGCCATCGCATTTTCTGCTTTTAAATCGCGTGCAAAAACAGGTTTTTTATCAAAAGTAAAACCGATAAAAATATCTCCTAAACGTTTTTTAAGGTTTTCAAAGTCTGTTGCCATACACAAGATTGCCATCACTTCTGACGCTGGTGTAATGTTAAATCCGTCTTGTCTTGGAATTCCGTTTCCCGTTCCACCCAAACCAATTGTAATATCTCGTAAAGCTCTATCATTCATATCAATTACACGTTTCCATAAAATAGTACGCGGATCAATATTTAAGTTATTTACAGCACTTTGTAAATTGTTATCTATTAAAGCTGATAAAAGGTTGTTGGCTTTTTCAATGGCGTTAAAATCACCTGTAAAGTGCAAATTAATATCTTCCATTGGCACAACTTGCGAATATCCTCCACCGGCTGCTCCTCCTTTTATTCCAAAAACAGGTCCTAAAGAAGGCTCTCTTAAAACTACCGTTGCTTGTTTGCCTATTTTATTCAATCCCTCTGTCAATCCAATAGAAACAGTTGTTTTTCCTTCTCCTGCTGGCGTTGGAGTTAAGGCTGTAACAAGGACAAGATTATTTTGTTTTATTTTATCTTCATCTATTAAACTTAAAGGTAATTTGGCTTTGTACTTGCCGTACATTTCCATAGTATCTTCATCAATATTTAATTTTGCAGCAATTTCTTTAATATGCACTAAGGTTTTAGCCTGTGCTATTTCAATATCAGATTGATAAGCCATTTGAAATAATTTTATTTTTATTGATTAATTCTCTTATTTTTGGTGAGTAAATATATAAAAAATTAAAGGTTCTTATTTGTCATTTTTTTTAAAGCTTTGAAAAACAAGAATCTTATACTACAAATATGACAAAACAATTGGCTACTCTTTTTTGAAATACTATATTTGCACGTTTTTACAAAGAAAAGAAGTCGATTAAAATTAAATAGAAGATGCAAAACAAAGGACTTATCAGATTATTCGCTATCCTTTTTGGATTAGTAAGTTTATATCAATTATCATTTACCTATTTCGCAGGGAATGTTGAAGATGCCGCAAAGGTGTATGCGAAAGAAAAAGCTACCAATAATGATGGTAAAGCTATAGCTAAGTTTGAAAAAAAATACTTAGATAGTGTTGGTAACATTAAAATCATCAATCTAGGAGTTGCTGAATATAGCTATAACGATATTAGAGACAAAGAAATGAATCTTGGTCTTGATTTAAAAGGTGGAATTAATGCAGTTTTACAAGTATCTGTAAAAGATATTTTAATTGGATTGTCTAACGAATCTAAAAGTGTCGTTTTTAATCAAGCACTAACTGCTGCAGATGCTGCACAAAAAAGTAGTACAGATACGTATTTAAATTTATTCTTTTCAGAATTTGAAAAATTAAGTAATGGAACTGTTAAGTTAAGTGATCCTTCTATTTTCGGAACTAAAACATTAGCTGAAAAAGGAATTAACTTTAAAAAAACAAATGCGCAGGTTAAGCCAATCATCCAAACTGAAATAGACAATTCTATTGATACTGCTTTTGAAGTATTACGTAGTAGAATTGATAAATTTGGTGTAACACAACCAAGTATTCAACGTGTTGGAAACTCTGGTAGAATTCAAATTGAATTGCCTGGCGCAAAAGATATTGACCGTGTAAAGAGATTATTAGAAAGTACTGCCAAATTACAATTTTGGGAAGTGTTTACTAATAGAGAATTACAAAGTTTTTTCTTTACCGCTGACGCTAAAGTCGCTCAACTTTTAAAAGATGAAAATCCTACAGCAAACGATACCATCAAAAAAGATGATATCGATAACTTATTAGGGAAAAAAGATTCTACAGAAGTAAACAGTCAAAAAACATTATTTACTTATTTACAATTTCCTAATTATCAAATTAACGATCAACTTAGAAGTTCCATTGTAGCAGATGCTAAAGTAAAAGACACAGCCATGGTTAATAAACTACTAGCAATGAAAGGTGTTAGATCTTTACTACCTAGCAACTTAAGGTACGTTAAGTTTTTATGGGACTATAAAGCTTTCACTCCTACTCAACAAGCTGGACAACCTCAATTAGCTGCTGAGCAAAAATCAGAAAGAATAAACCTTTACGCAATCAAATCAAACAGAAAAGATAAAGCAACTATAGAAGGTGATGTAATTATAGATGCTGCTCAGGTTTTTGACCAATTAGGAAACAAACCAGAAGTTAGCATGGCTATGAATAGTAGTGGTTCTAAACAATGGGAAAAAATGACCACAGACAATGCTGGTAAATTTGTTGCAGTTGTTTTAGATGATTATGTATATACAGCTCCTTCTGTAAATCAACCAATTGTTGGTGGTAGAACTTCTATTTCTGGTGGGTCAATGACCATTACAGAAGCACAAGATATTGCAACGGTTTTAAAAGCGGGTAAATTACCTGCTGCAGCTAGAATAATTCAAGCGCAAGTTGTTGGTCCTTCTTTAGGGCAAGAATCAATTGATCGTAGTATCAATTCATTTGGATTGGCTATTGGATTGGTATTAATTTGGATGTTATTTTACTACGGTAAAGCTGGTGGATTTGCAAACATTGCATTGGCGGTAAACATTTTATTTATCTTCGGAATTTTAGCATCGTTTAGTGCAGTATTAACTTTACCAGGAATTGCAGGTATTATCTTAACAATTGGGATGTCTGTTGATGCAAATGTTATCATTTTTGAAAGGATTAAAGAAGGATTAAGAGGAGGAAAAGGATTAAAATTAGCGGTAGAAGATGGCTTTAGTGTAAAAGGAGCATTATCTGCAATTATTGATGCAAATATTACCACTTTATTAACAGGTATTATCTTATACGTTTTTGGTACTGGACCAATTAAAGGTTTTGCATTAACATTAATGATTGGTATTGCAACATCATTATTTACTGCAGTATTTATTACACGTATGTTAATTGATGGAGCTGTAAATAAAAATAGTAATTTAACATTTAACACTTCTATTTCTAAAGGTTGGTTCCAAAATATCAATATAGAATTCTTAAGAAAACGTAAAATTGCTTACGTTATTTCTGGAGCTATTATTATTGGAGGAATTGTTTCTATGGCAACTTTAGGATTAAAACAAGGAGTTGATTTTAAAGGTGGTCGTTCTTATGTTGTACATTTTGACAAACCAATGAACTCAACGAAGGTTGCTGAAGAATTAAAAGCTGTGTTTGGTTCTGCTCCAGAAGTAAAAACGTACGGTTCTTCAAATCAATTAAAAATAACAACTGCATACAAAATAGATGACGAAGGTTTAACAGCTGATGAAGAAGTTCAAGCTGCTTTATACAACGGATTAAAACCTTATTTAACAACAACTACTTACGAAAGCTTTAAACCAGGTTTCGAAAAAGCTGAAAATGCAAGTGGAATTATGAGCTACATGAAAGTAGATCCAACCATAGCAGATGATATTAAAGTAGATGCACTTTGGGCTGTATTTGGTTCTCTTTTAGTGGTGTTCTTATATATCTTATTGCGTTTCAGAAAAGTATCATTTAGTATTGGAGCTGTAGTTGCAGTTTTCCACGATGTATTAATTGTATTAGGTGTTTTCTCTATCTTGTACAAGTTTATGCCTTTTGATATGGAAATGGATCAATCATTTATAGCGGCCATATTAACCGTTGTTGGATATTCTTTAAATGATACTGTAATTATTTTTGATAGAGTTAGAGAATTTACAGGAATTCATACAAAATGGAAATATACTGAGATTGTAGACAAAGCATTAAGTTCTACCTTAGGAAGAACCATCAATACGTCATTAACAACATTACTAGTAATGTTAGCAATTTTCTTATTTGGAGGAGATTCTATTAAAGGATTTATGTTTGCATTAATTATTGGTGTTGTAGTTGGAACATACTCTTCATTATTTATTGCAACTCCTATAATGTTTGATACTTCTAAAAAAGTAGAAGAAAAAGAATAACACAAAAAGACTAAAATAAAAAAACCGTTTTGAACTTAATTCAAAACGGTTTTTTCATTCAATAACAAGAACGTATCTTTGCAAAATGAACACCATTAAATTGCACGATTTAAGTTTTAAATCATTTATTGATGAAGATGAAATCAAAAACATCGTTGACTCTTTAGCGGTACAAGTTGCGAAAGACTGCGAAGGAGAAACTCCGTTGTTTATTGGAATTTTAAATGGTTCATTCATGTTTGTTTCAGATTTTGCGAAAGCTTACAAAAAAGATTGCGAAATTTCTTTTGTAAAATTAGCTTCTTATGAAGGCACCTCATCAACAGAAAAAGTAAAACAACTCGTTGGACTTAATGAA